>NZ_JAUBQE010000041.1:0-74753 GCF_036701115.1 Microcoleus sp. Pol1C5
CGACTAGACTTGCATTCAGGACATTTGAGGGACTCTAATTTGCTGTTCATTGTTTTTCGTCAACTTTGCTCTCGATCTCTATATCATACATCAATTCAGCAACGCCCAGATATTCTCCTCTCCTCCTCTGCGTCCTCTGCGTCCTCTGCGGTAAACAAAAAAAGTCTTATTCAAAAACCCTTTAAGCTTGCTATAGTAATATCAGAAGTAAAGAAAACTAACTATGTTCCGAAAAATTGGATTTTGGCTGCTTTGGATTGCATTTACCACCTACGCCTTTGTATTTGCACCACCCGACAGCCCAGAAACCATCACACTCATTACCAATCTTTCCACAGGCAAAATAGCAGACATCAACCCTTTAATTGTAGCGTTGTTCAACATCATGGGAGTATGGCCGCTCATCTACAGTTGCCTCTTATTTGCTGACGGCAGGGGCCAGAAAATACCTGCATGGCTATTTGCCGTTTTATCCTTTGGCGTCGGCGCGTTTGCCTTGCTGCCTTATTTAGCCCTGCGCGAACCTAATCCAGAATTTCGCGGTCATAAAAATATCTTTTTAAAGATATTAGACTCCCGTTTTACTGGAATTTTCTTAACATTAGCTGCTGTTGGTTTAGTTGCCTTTGGCTTGACAAAAGGCGATTGGTATGATTTTTTTACCCAGTGGCAAACCAACCGTTTTATCCACGTAATGAGTTTAGACTTTTGTATGCTTTGCCTACTATTTCCTGCCTTATTAGGAGACGATATGGCCCGCCGAGGAATGCAGAATTCTACAGCATTTTGGGCGGTAACATTAGTGCCGCTGTTCGGGCCGCTGGCTTATCTGTGCACGCGCAAATCGCTGCCGGAAACTAATACTGAAACTGTTACGAATTAGACAGCCGTGCAGGGAAGTTTCAGTGTAATGTAGGAATTAATCACAAGTAATCAGACAAGAAACAGGCAAGATGCCTGTTTCATAACAATAAGTAAGTTTTATTTTGGGTCGTTGCTCCTAGTTGCCCGCCCATGAAACACTGATTACAAATAGTGCAAAATCTGAGTATTAATCTAAATAATTATCTCCCAACCTCTAGCAAATGAAAAAATTTCCGATTGTTGGCATCACAACATACAACCGCTGTCCAGCAGGCGAATATCGTTTAAATGGGACTTATATTGATGCAGTTCAGGCGGCTGGTGGCATTCCGATTTTACTGCCGCCCAATCAATTAGATCCGGCTAGTATTTTGGATGCAGTAGATGGTTTGATTTTTTCCGGGGGCGGAGATATCAACCCAGAACTTTATGGCGGTTATGTCGATCGCACAGTTTACTCGGTTAATGCAGAACGCGACAATTTTGAATTAAACTTAGCAAAGCTAGCTTTGAAGGCGGACATACCTGTGTTGGGGATTTGCCGGGGAATGCAAATCCTGAACGTAGCCAGCGGCGGCAGTTTGGTGATTCACGTACCGGATGCTTACGGAGATGAGGTTAATCACGGATCGGGAATTCCCCCGCGCGCGATCGAGCATACCATTGAAATTGATCCCAACAGTCGGCTAGCAAAAATTATGGGAAAAACTTCAACAACAGTTGTTTCCTGGCATCATCAAGCAGTGCGGAAGGTAACATCCGATTGGCAAATAGTAGCCAATGCACCTGACACTTTGGTAGAAGCAATGGAACACTGCTATCACCCTTGGATGATAGCAATTCAATGGCACCCAGAAATGTCGCCCAACTGTTCGTTCAACTCTCGAATTTTTAAGGCTTTCGTAGAAGCTGCAGCTTCAAAATTTATGAATTTTACCAAGTCTGCATCAAAGGCAATTCATACATTTTGATAGTCACTTATTCTTGATAGTCAGTATCTATTTCAATATCCAGGGTATCTTCATCTATTCTGACATACAGAACATTCGGGCGACAGCAAACCTGACAATCTTCGATATAAGATTGCTCCATACCACCGCTGATATCAACAAAAGTTGTACTCGGTTCGCCGCAGAAAGCACAGTAATATTCAGCCGTTGTTTGCATCTTTCTCGCACTCTCTTTTTGTGACTTCGTGGCGGTAGCGAAACATATCTGTTAACCGCATTTTCACCCACCAACCTAACAGCAAATCGACAATCGGGCCGCCCGGTATCGAAAATGCGATCGTATCTGTCAACCTAGTCTTGCCATTTTCTGAGGTAAACTCGTGTCGGTGAGTCCAACTTGCCATCGGCCCCTCAGTTTGTTCATCAACAAACAAGCGATATTGTTCGCACTCAGTGTGAGTCGCCACCCATTTTACAGGAATCGGCCCCAATAACAGGCGAAATTCTGATACAGCACCCACATCGAGTCCCCCTTGGCGGCGAATGATTTTCACCGGTTGCCAAGGCGGAGTCAAAAGTTGCAGAATATCCGGCCTTTCGTGAAAGTTCCAGACAGCTTCAACGGTGGCATTAATCAGCGACGAATATCGAAAGTTAGGCATTTTTTGAATTTTGCTAAACACTTAATTGTGCGGGAATTTCAGCATTGGCAGTATTATCCTCTGTATCAGTACAAACAGCAACTGTTAGTTTCAATCCCAAAGCCTTCAGCCAAGTTCCCAGATTGTAAATCGCATCACTTCCTTGTAGCGATAGCAATTCCTCCAGTCTTTTTAAGTGCAATTCATATTCTTCAGGAGTCATTTTTGGTTGACCTAGAGCTTCTGCTACATTGCTGAGAGCAAGTCTGAGTAATGCTTCGTCAGGTTCTTCGCCTTCATCTAATTCAAAATGAGTTTCGAGATAGATAGCCGCATAACTGGGGTCTTTTAGCCGCGCCATCAAAAAGTCATGATACGGTAAACTTTTAGGCATTTTTTAACTCCTATAATTTGTCCAGTATTCTATTGCTTGGCGAATGTCTCGGTCTTGAGTGATTTTATCTCCTCCGCACAGAAGAAGTATAATTGTTGTTCCTACTTGCCCAAAATAGATTCGGAAACCAGGGCCATAGTCTATCCTTAATTCAAAGACTCCATTTCCAACTGATTGACAATCTCCCAAATTCCCCAAAATAACTCGGTTAAGTCTTTTATCAATAATTGTTGAAATTTTGCTATCTCGGAGCGAATCATACCAGTTATCAAACGGCACTTGACCGTTTGAAGCAACATAACGCTGAATTTCCCTGGGTTGGACTTCTGCCATAATTGTATTATAGTATGTCGCTCCTCATCTTATCTTAAACCGATTGCCAAGGCGGAGTCAAAAGTTGCAGAATGTCCGGCCTTTCGTGAAAGTTCCATACTGCTTCAACGGTGGCATTAATCAGCGACGAGTATTTAAAATTGGGCATTGTATCGTTGGGCTAGACAGTTAAGTGCGATCGCGTTTCAGCATTGGCAGTATTATCCTCTGTATCAGTACAAACAGCAACCGTTAGTTTCAATCTTTCGCATCCGCTATTTCCTAACTCGTCAACTGCAAATCCTTCGTCTTAAAAAGACTCCTCGCCTCAGCCAAATGCTTCTTCAAAGTCGCCTCCGGTAGCGGTCCTTTTAAATGACTCCAAGGCAAAACCTGATGCAATTCCCACTCTTGAAAAACATAAAAATCCATCTCCGGCAACTGTCCCCGCAACTCCTTAAAAGCCCGCCGATAACTGCCCAAAGTATCGCCGTAATGCCTCACTAATTCCAACAGCCGAGACAACCGCCGATCGCCCTTTGACAACAAACCCTGAATCACCGACCAATTATAGCTTTCAGGTCTAAATTCTAAACCTAACTTCCGCAATTCTTTATCTAAAAACTTCAGCCTCTTCTCCGCATCTTTATTCACTCCAAACCACTGAAAAGGAGTGTGAGATTTCGGGACAAAAGTGCTGCATCCCAGAGTCAACCGCAAACCGGGAACAGCTTTTCTAATCGCCCGCATCATTGCCACCGTCTCCTCTAAATCCTCCATTTCTTCACCGGGAATTCCCGCCATCCCGTAAAGTTTAATTCCCTTTAAGCCGCCAGCCTTAGCATTGATAGCAGCTTGAATAATTTCGTCATTTGTGAGTTTTTTGTTAACGATTTTGCGGAGGCGATCGCTCCCGCTTTCCACCGCAATCGTCACAGATTTGCTGTCTCTGTTGGTCAATATTTCTGCCAATTTTACTGTTACCGTATTCGTTCTTACCGAAGAAAGACTCAGCCGCACGCCGTCGTATTTCGGATGATTCAAATGCTCCAGCAACGCTTCAAATTCCGGGTGCTGAGTGACCGAAGCGCCCAACAAACCCAAACGATTAGTCACAGCTAAACCGCGATCGATCGCCGGAATTAACGAATCCTCCAAACTCGCAGTTCTAAACGGCAAAGTCAGATAACTTGCCAAACAAAAACGGCACATTTCTGGACAACTCCGAACCACTTCCACCATGTAAATATTTTCCCAAGCAGCTTTTTCTGTCACCACAGTGGAAGCAGATAAAGTATTGCCGCGATAAGTCTGTTTTTCAACCATACTGGGAATTCCCGAATCGACAGGCTGAATCGATTTAATACCCTCACTCGCATCCAGATAAGTTACTTCGTACAAACTGGGGACGTAAACTCCTGGAACTTGGGCTAAATGCCGCAATTTAGTTTTTCTGTCGGCGGTACGGACTTCTTTACAAGCATCAATAAAATTATCTATGAGATGTTCGCCATCTCCCAGCAAAATCACATCAAAAAAATCGGCGAAAGGTTCGGGATTAGCCGTAAAAACCGGGCCACCGCCGAATACTATCGGATGATTATCAGTTCGTTTTGACGCCCAAATCGGAATTTCTAGAGATTCCAATAAATTGAGAATATTTACATAGTCTAGTTCCCAAGAAAGCGAAAATCCCAGTAATTCTGGATGTCGAGGAAGTTGTTCGCGGATATCAGTAAATAAACGGCCGACTTCAATATCCGATCGCACAGCCAAAGTTGCCCACACTATCTGATAGCCGAGACTGGTAATACCTACCGTGTACTCGTTGGGAAAAGCAAAAATAGTCGGGATAGCATCAGCATCGGGCGTTGCTGGGGCAAATAGTAAGCGTTCTTGGGCAAATGGATTAGGAGTCATCCGATTTTAGATTTTAGATTGGGGAATTTAGATTTTAGATTGGGGAATTTAGATTTTAGATTTTAGATTTGGGAATTTATCCCACGGATAAATCCGGGGCTTTGTAACCAAAGTGTTTTGAATCGCGATCGAGTTTAGCCTTAGCAGTAAAAAATATAATTATAGCTCATAAATGACCCTAACTTTAAGTTGACGCCTATACCTTCTGACAACAGAGAACGGACAAATGACCGAAAGCAATTGGTGGCGAGGCCGCCGGATTCATCAGTGGATAAGCAAAAAAAAGCTCCGCACCCGATAAACCTGAGAACGGTACAGCAGGTGCGTGGGTTAATCTAAAATCTAAAATCTAAGATCTAAAATTGATTGACTTCTTAAAAGTTACTCTGAAATAGAATCGCGATCGTCCTGAGTTCTCGGAATAGTCGGAGTAGGCGGTGTACTGTTAAAAGTTGCAATCAGCAAACAGATAATCCCAGCATTAATAAACACATCCGCCAGATTAAATACCGGGAACCGAATGAGCCGAAAATCGATAAAATCTACAACGTGGCCAGAAACAAATCGATCGATCCCATTCCCCAGTGCTCCCCCCAATATCAAACCGTAGCCAGCTTGTTCCCAGCGGTTAATTCGCGGCCCGAACCAAGCCAGCACAATCAATCCGACACTAACGCCCAAAGACAGCCAGCGCAACCAAATCGCCCCCCCATTGCTGAACAGACTAAAAGCCGCACCGGTATTAACAACATAAGTGAAGTGAAACACCCCGGGTAACAGCGGCTGCGTCTGCGGAGGAATCGTCAAGTCAAAATTTTGTACCACCCAAAACTTAGTCAGGTGGTCTAAAACTAAACTGATAACAGCAGCAATCCAGAACAAGGGATTTCTTTTAAAACGCATGAATTAGGCAATTGAATAGGGGGCATCGGGCATGGGATAATTTACTCAAATTTCGCTGGTTTTTGTCAGCAGAATGCTGTGCTGCAAAGCGATCCCAGCCGCAGCGAGATGACTCTCCCGTTGGGCAATGATAGTATAACCTTATTTGACACAACAACCAATCCCCGATTACCGATTACCAATTGCCCATTCCCAATTCTCAATTCCCGAATTAATAAAACATCAAGCGGCGTAAAGTAAATGACAGCACTGCGATCGCACAAACTACCGCCAATTGTCCCGGCAGGGGATAAACCGAATATTTAAGAATCTCATCAAATAAAGGTGTTTTTTTTGCTGGAGGTAGCCAGTAAGTAAAAATTAGATAAATTAAGCCGATCGCGTGAACAGTGAACAAACCACACAAACAGCTAAAAGCCATAGATTCCAGCCGCGAAGCTACCTTAAAAGCCACCCAGCCACACACCCAAGCACCAGGCACAAAACCCAGCAAATACCCAAAACTCGCTTCTTTGAGATAGCCTATGCCGCCGCCTTGAGAAAAAACTGGCCACAAAGTTAATCCTAATGCCAAATAAGCAATTTGCGAGAGAGCCGCAGCATTTTTTCCCCCCATGCAGCCTACTAGCAAAACGGCGCCAATTTGATAGGTAACACCTAAAGAGTACGCCTGAAGTCCTCGATCGTCCCACAACCCAATAGGAATGGTGACAGATGCAGGCAAAAAAGTGCCTCCTATCGTCAGGAGCAAACCAATAACAGCCCAGATTAATTCAATAGGAGCAGGCATTATCATCAAACGGCATTCGTCAGAAGGTATAAGGCAGAAGGCATTTGTCAGAGGCCAGCTTCAATGCCCGCAGCTTTTAAATTCTTAATACTAGCACTACTGTCAAAATAACCACCATTGTATGGTTTTCTGGTTCTCAAGCCTGGATCTTGCGATCATTTAATCGGGAATTTTTCGCGATCGGGCGATCGACTGCTTGTTTCCGTAGCTATTTCTCTGCCATATATCTTATAAGTTCACAATTGTCAAGCTCATAAATAACATTAATAATATTAATTAATATTAAATTGGATTAAGTGTAAAGATTCTTAACCTAACCTTTACTTTTGCGCGCTATGCTGATGCGGGACACCCCTATAACGATCGAAACTTTTGTATACCTATGCTTTTTCGTCTCAACTTGATTAATCCAAACCGTCTGACTACAGCAATTTCGGCTATGGCGATCGCCCTCAGTTTAGCAGCTTGCGGTGGCGGCAGCACAACCACAGGCAGCAGCCCCAGCCCCGGCGACACCGCAGCATCTCCCGGCGCTTCCCCCGTTGCAGCCACCGGCACAGCGGAAAACACCAAACTCGCCCTAGCCTCGGACGTAGCCATCACCGCAGCCGGCGCCTCATTCCCCGCCCCCCTGTACCAGCGTTGGTTTCAAGACTTCAACAAAATCAACCCCAAAGTACAAATTAACTATCAATCAGTAGGCAGTGGCGCCGGAGTCGAACAATTTACCAAAGGCACAGTAGACTTTGGGGCCAGCGACACCGGCATGAAAGACGACGAAATCGCCAAAGTTCCAGCCGACAAAGGCGTGATACTGCTGCCCATGACAGCAGGCAGCATCGTCATCGGCTACAACCTGCCAGACTTAACCGAACCACTGAAACTGCCACGGGATGTTTACGCAGATATCTTCGCCGGTAAAATTACCAACTGGAACGATCCCAAAATTGCAGCGGCCAACCCGGGCGCTAAATTGCCAGACCAAGCCATCACCATCGTCCACCGTTCCGACGGTAGCGGTACAACCGCCGTCTTCACCAAACACCTGAGTGCCATCAGCCCCGACTGGAAAAGTGCAGTAGGCGACGGCAAAACAGTACAGTGGCCCGTAGGCGTAGGCGCAAAAGGCAACGAAGGCGTCACAGCCCAACTCCTGCAAACCGTCGGCAGCATCGGCTACGTAGAATATGGCTACGCCAAAAACAACAATCTCAAATTTGCATCTTTGGAAAACAAAGCAGGCAGCTTTGTCGCACCTACCGACGAATCAGCTTCTCAAGCTTTAGCAACTGTGCCCATGCCGGAAAACCTGCGAGCATTTATCGAAGACCCCGAAGGCGCTCAATCCTATCCGATTGTCACCTACACTTGGATGCTCGTCCCCAAAACAGTTGCTGACCCCAACAAAGCCAAAACCATCGAGGCAATGGTTGAATACGGCTTGAATGAAGGGCAAAAAGTTAGTTCCGAATTGGGCTACGTTCCTCTGCCCCAAAACGTTAAAGAAAAAGTAGCCGCGGCCGCTGACGGCATCAGCCCTGACTACAAGATTGAGGTTGCCAAATAGTAATTGTTGACTGTTGACTGTTGACTGTTGTCCGTTGTCAGAGGGAACAAAAGCCCTTCGGCATTGCGCGTGCGGGTAAAAATCAGCAAGAATGAAGAGAGATATTTCTGTGGGGCGGGTTTTACCAGAAATATTTGTTAAAAAGTCAGGGGATTAATAAATCCGCCCCTCTTCTATGTAACAATCGGTGCATCTGTGTAGGGGTGGGTTTGACCAGAAATACTTGTTGAAAAGTCACGGAATTAATAAACCCGCCCCTCTTTGATTTTATTTATGGTCTTTCTTTCTGCTTCGTTCTAGCTTTTTCCGAAACAGGCTATTTTCGGCTACTATATATTTGGTTTTTTTTTCTATGATTTCAGGTAATAACAGCGCTCGATCGCAGACCCGATCGCGCTCTCAAGCCGAAAAGTCCTTAGACCAAGGCTTTATCTGGCTGACGCGGATTTTGGGCATAGGAGTTGGTGTAATTTTGCTGGTAATCGCGCTCACCGTTGCTTACAGGGCTTTACCTGCGATTCAACAGTACGGTTTGGGCTTTCTGTTTGGCAGTAGCTGGAATCCGGTTAAAGAAGAGTACGGTGCGCTGCCGATGATTTACGGGACGATCGTCAGTTCGGCGATCGCGCTCCTAATTGCAGTACCATTAGGAGTAGGGACTGCCATTTTCTTGAGCGAAGATTTTTTGCCGCTGCCAGTGCGTACAGCTTTGGTTTTTTTAGTAGAACTTTTAGCCGCCATTCCCAGCGTAGTCTATGGTTTGTGGGGAATTGCTGTATTGATTCCCATGATTACCACTCTCGGCAAGTTTCTCAACGGCACTTTCGGATGGCTGCCGATTTTTAGCACCTCGCCAGTTGGGCCGGGAATGTTACCAGCCGGAGTAATTTTGGGAATCATGACTTTGCCCATTATTACTGCTATCTCCCGCGACTCTTTAGCAAGTCTCCCGCCCGATTTGCGACAAGCATCTCTAGGTTTAGGAGCAACTCGCTGGACAACCGTTTTTAGGGTGCTCGTACCGGCGGCTTTTTCCGGGATTGTCGGCGGAATTATGCTCGGGCTCGGTCGCGCGATGGGAGAAACAATGGCCGCAACTCTGTTAATTGGCAATTCCAATCAGTTAAGTGCTTCCGTGCTAGCTCCTGCAAATACTATAGCTTCTTTGATGGCAAATCAATTTGCCGAAGCTTCGGGATTGCAAGTGGCGGCTCTGATGTACACGGGGCTAATTCTGTTTATTCTGACGCTGATTGTTAATATTTTGGCTGAGTGGATTGTTTCTCAAGTAAGAGCGAAGTACAACTAGAAGTTTGCCGCAATTTCCTACATAGTTTTAGTTTATGTCAAATAGCGTCTCCGATGAGAATCCTTTCGTATCGAAAACAGGAAGTTTGAAGAAGGTTAAAAACAGCCAGCAAGCGCTGTTTAGTCTGGCGATGACTGTACTGGCTGGAGCTGCTTTGGCAATCACTCTGCTGCCTTTGTTTGCAGTGCTTTCCTACGTCACCGTACAAGGTTTCAATCGCCTGAATTTAGACTTGTTTACCAAGCTGCCACCGCCGCCCGGACTATCGGGAGGCGGTATTGCTAATGCAATTCTCGGTACATTGATGACGGTGGGAATTGCTTCTTTAATTGCTGTTCCTTTTGGTGTATTGGCAGCCGTTTATTTGTCGGAATTTAGCAAAGGCCAAATCGCTCGCTGGGTGCGCTTTGCTACTAATGTCCTCAGCGGCGTTCCTTCGATTATTGCCGGAGTATTTGCCTACGGTTTGTTCGTGGTAAATATGGGAGGTTTTTCGGCAATTGCAGGGGGCGCGGCGCTGGCAGTGCTGATGTTGCCGACGATTGTGCGGACTACTGACGAAGCTCTACAAATCGTCCCGCAAGATATTAGATGGGCGTCGGTTGGTGTGGGTGCTTCTAATTATCAGACGGTGTTGCAGGTGGTTTTGCCGGCGGCAATTCCGGCTATTTTAACGGGCGTGACGCTGGCAATTGCTCGCGCTGCTGGAGAAACTGCTCCTTTGATTTTCACGGCGCTCAATTCCCCTTTTTGGCCTGGCGGATTTGATAAGCCAACTCCGAGTCTTTCGGTTTTGGTGTACAACTTTGCAACGGTTCCTTTTAAGGCACAGAAAGAATTGGCTTGGGCTGCATCTTTGATTTTGGTGTTTATGGTTTTGCTGACGAGTATTCTTTCTCGCTGGGCTACTCACAAAAAAGTGTATTAAAGGGTGAGTTTTAAAAAGGCATTCATGCACTTACTTATGGTGAAGGCCGAATGTAACCCAGGTTTTGAGTAAAATTTGAGAGGATTGTTACCTGTATGATGATGGATTTAGACAAGCAAACGGAAACAGTTTTACGGACAGAAAACATCAATATTTTTTACGGCGCTTTTCACGCGGTTAAAAATGTTTCAATGGAGATTCCTAAAAATCGTATTACTGCCTTGATTGGGCCGTCTGGCTGCGGCAAAAGTACAATTCTGCGATGTTTTAACCGGCTCAACGATTTAGTTAGCGGTTTTCGTTTAGAGGGTAGAATTGATTACCACGGTCAAAATCTTTACGATCCTGATATTGATGCTGTGGAGGTGCGCCGCAAGATTGGGATGGTGTTTCAAAAGCCGAATCCTTTCCCGAAGTCGATTTATGACAATATTGCTTACGGTGCGAGGGTGAACAATTATAAGGGGGATATGGATGAGCTGGTGGAAAAAGCGCTCAGCCAAGCTTATTTGTGGGATGAGGTGAAGGATAAGTTGAAGCAAAGCGGTTTTTCTCTTTCCGGTGGCCAGCAGCAGCGTTTGTGTATTGCTAGGGCGATCGCGATTAATCCTGATGTAGTGTTAATGGATGAACCTTGCGCTTCTCTTGACCCGATTTCTACAATTAAGATTGAGGAGTTGATGCGGGAACTCAAGGAAAAGTATACGATTGTGATCGTTACTCACAATATGCAGCAGGCTTCTCGGGTTTCTGACCTGACTGCTTTTTTCAATGCTAAACTTTCTGACGATGGGAAGCGGTTTGGCTATCTTGTGGAGTGTGACAAGACTGAGGTAATTTTCCAAAGTCCAAAGGAAGAGTCTACTTTAGATTATGTGAGCGGCCGTTTTGGTTGATTCCCCGACAAGTTGAAACAATCGGGCTACACAAACTCTCGTCCCTCTCTAAGGGATGAAAAGAATTTAATTTGCTGAGTATGGTAACGACAAAAAAAACTGCGTAAAAGTTTTGTCAATTTAGAATCCCGCTTTCTTGGAGAAAGCGGGATTCTGGATTTTATGATTAAAAGCTCGATCGTACTTTTTGCAGATACAAGTCGCTGATTTTTGTGAAGAAATGCTCGAAGAGTTCACATATTCTTCATCCAATGCTTGAACAGGTTTTCTTTTACCATGTTTTGCCGCATAACTTCAAGCAAGTATTCCTGAGCTTGGTCTTGGCTTAACCTTTTGACTTCTTCGCGCAGCACTTGAAGTTTGAACTGCTGTTCCATGCTGAGGCTGGTTGTAGGCATATCCATAAATCGCTCCTCCAGTTTGCTGAGATTGATGCGAAATTGATCGGAATGACGTTTCGCAGGATTTGTTGTGTCTCCTACATTGTAAACTATCATAACATTCCCTTGACAATATGTCCAAAGTAGACATTTTGAGACTAATTTGTGTAGCAAAAGTACATCTAAGTGGGGGGAGCTCTATCATAAAAAGGCGTCAACACCGGGAAGCATAAGCCAAAGGAGCTAGTTCGTATGGATGCAATGGAGTTTTTTCAAAGCAGTGCTGGGGAGTGGCGTTCTCAGCGCAGCACTCACCACCTCGCTTTCCGCCAAGCGGAGATTGGGGATTCAAATATTCAGGTAACAGCCCTAGCTGCCGATGACGCTAGAGTCGCGGAGATTTGCAAGATGCACGAAGTCGATCCGAGCCGGGCTGCTGGGGGGGCTTTTGTGACATGGCACGGCTCAATGGCGTGGGATAAGGATGATGAGAATCATAAAGGGTCTACGGTGTTCGCGATCGTCCCCGATCCTGAAAATCCCCGGCAGGGTTTGATGTTGCGCGAACGGGGCTATGCGGAAATTGTGCCGGTCGCTGGCCGTTTTGAGATGGATGATGAGGATGGGCTGCTGCTGATTACGGAATACGAGACGATGAGTTCGATCGAGCGTTTCTGGTTTGCTAATCCGAACGTGCGGATGCGGACGAGTACCGTAAAGCGCTTTGGCGGTTTCAGCACTTCGACTTTTTGTACCGAAATTCGGGTGCAACCCGACTCGGATGCAACATCAGAAGCAGCAGGAGATCAAGTACCCGCCAGCGAGTTTTATTCGGCTCTGGGCTGGTAATTTGTAAGCTCGTTCCCCCAGCTTTGCTTGGGAAAGCTTGGCGGGAGCCGTTTGCCTCCTGTTTGACGAGGCAGAGCCTGGCCGAGCGGCGTTCCTGCCCGCTTCCGGGGAACGAGCCTTCTTTCTGCATAACTTCCCTCTCCCCTCTTCCTTCTTCCCTCTTCCTTCTTCCCTCTTCCTTCTTCCCTCTTCCTTCTTCCTTCCCCACAGTCAACAAATGTTACAGATTGTTGCAAAAATTCAGGAAAATCAGATTTAGATTGCGGGAATCCCCTAATCTGTATGTTGGTTAGTTGTATCCGTTATGCTGGCAGCTCACGGTGTCAACTATTTCTGAAATTTGAGATAACGGAGATTTTAACGTGGCGCTTCCTTTATTAAGCTACGCCCCCAAGAGCCAAAACCAGCGCGTTGCTGGTTTTGAAGTGGGGAGCGACGAGCAGCCGAGAATTTTCACAACTGAAAATGTGCTCTCGTCTGGAGACATGGAAAATTTGATTTGGGCTGGATATCGCCAGATTTACAGCGAACACCAAATCCTCAAGAGCAACCGCCAAAAGTCTTTGGAGTCGCAACTCAAGTTCGGCCAAATTACTGTGCGGGACTTTATTCGCGGTTTGGCGACTTCTGCTCCTTTCCTAGAGCGGAATTATCAAACTAACAGCAATTACCGGTTTGTAGAAATGTGCGTGCAGCGCGTTTTGGGCCGGGATGTGTACAGCGAGCGCGAAAAGATTGCTTGGTCGATCGTGGTAGCAAATAAGGGGCCTCAAGGCTTTATTGACGAGTTGGTCAATAGCGAAGAGTACCTGGATAAGTTCGGCTACGATACCGTACCTTACCAACAGCGCCGAATTTTGCCTCAGCGAGTTGGAGGGGACACTCCTTTCAACTTGAAGACGCCCCGCTACGGTGAGTACCACCGTTCGCAGCTTGGCTTCCCGCAAATCATCTGGCAGACAAGTGTCCGCCGTTTTGTTCCTCAAGAACAGCAGGCGAAGGCCGGCGATCCGTCGAACTATTTGGGTATGGCGCGCAATATGCCCCTGCCTGCTACTCCGCCGCAGCGCGTGCCTCTAGCTAATATCAATATCGATACGATGGTTCCCCGTCGCCGGTAATTGATGCTGTCCTGATGCGATTATTTGTGTCGGGCGATCAACTGAATCGATCGGCTTTTAGGCTGAGAGAGTTTTGAGTCTTGAGTTTTGAGGTTTGAGTTTTTTGATAAACTTGGAATCCAAAACTCGGGACTCATAATTTTTTGTCATTAGTCATTAGTTATTAGTCATTAGTCATTAGTTATTAGTCATTAGTTATTAGTCATTAGTCATTAGTCATTAGGAAGAAAAATAATTCGACCTTTTCTCATTGTTAACTATAAGTGCATAGGTGCATTTATGCAGCCGCAATATAACGAAGATGCTGGAAAACCATTGCGTCGCCATGCTAAACAGCTTCGTACCAAAGCCTTATACAGGTACGGTGCCGCGACAGGGCTGGTGTTGTTGCCACTGCTGGTATACGCGGTAGCACCTTTTTCTCCTTTATTTTTGGTCGCGGCTATTTTGATAGGGGCATTAATCGCCCTTCCGTTCATTGAGGACGGGAAAACGTTTTGGAAGTCGTCTCAGAGATTTGACCAAGGGGCCTGTGGTGAAGAAAAGATTCAGCAAGTTTTGGAGGCCCTAATCCAATCTGGATGGATAGCTGAGTACAATTTAAGATTGCCGCAAGTAGGCGATATCGATGTGTGGCTGCGATCGCCTAAAGGAGTCAATTTTATCCTTGATGTGAAGTCTCACTCAACCGTAGTTCTGTTGGATGGGGATGTGCTCAAGCGTCAATCTTACGGGAAATTGAGAGATTTTGAGAAAGATTTTCTGGCACAGATTGCCAAAGAAGTTACGGCTATCAAAAAAGCTAAGAAGTTAACCAAGGTCACTCCAGTAGTTGTATTTAGCGATGCCAAGGTGAGTTTTAGCAACAAAACGAAGATTAGGGGTGCTTACGTCATGGAACTGGGCAATCTGGTGTCAGGGTTGCAAGAACTCGATCGCACCTATAAAAGTAGATAAGATTGGGAGAAATGAGAGCAAGAGCTATAGTGATATGTTGGACATCAACAAATTTGCACACAGCATTACCATCCCAGACTTGCACTAGCATCTAAGTGACACTTGTGCTATAAAAAACAGTTAAGGTAGAAACAATATCCTGGAGGGAATCTTGGACAATACAGCCCAGGTAGATGCAATTCTCAACGCATGGTTCGACTACATTGATTTGGATGACTACAGTCAGGCCAGGATTGAAGTAGCCGATCGGGATAAGTTACAAATGCATGGTATCACGCTAGTAGGCGATCGGGTCTTAATTCAGGAACCTATCTTTTCAGACCTGCAACATAAAGCCACCAAAAAGCAACAAAATCAGCAGGACTCTGTGTGGGTTTTATCCTTTCCGCAAATTTTTGATGTAGAAAAGGGAAAATCTTATCTTTGTCCTCTGTTTAGTTTGGATGTTACATCTATTCTTAAGGGAAATTATCAAGAAGAAGGATGGAACCTTGACGAACTAAAACTCATAGAAGCAGGAGACAATTTAACTAAATTTATGGGAATGGATGATGAACAGCGCGAGAAATTGATTACTAAAGATGGGCTGCGACTGTTTCTAGAAACAACATTTGCAATTGAGTTTCAAACTTATGAGGAGTGGATGCGACAGGTGGTCATACCAGGCTCTCATCGCCCGGTTCAACGGCAGCCGTACTTGTTTAAGTTTACAGGAGGCCCATTTTCAGGGAAACTCAAGAAAGACCTGAAAGACATTAAGGCCGGCTCAAAAAACTGGTCAAAAGGACATCCAGCTTATGAATATCTATTCGGTGCGCCTCAACCTCCAGAACACGAGGTTACTTATATGGGTGCTTTCCCAACCCATGCACCGACTAATTCACAATTAACAGCACTGAAACACGCTCAAAGTGAACCTGTGACGGCGGTCCAAGGCCCACCTGGTTCTGGGAAAACTACCCTCATCCTTCATCTTATCGCTCAACAGGTAGTCAATCGCGCACTCAGATTAATTGATGGAGAGGAGGATATCAATAATCTCACAGTTGTTAGCAGTACCAATAATAAAGCCGTTGACAATGTTATTGAAAAGATAGATGAATGGTTAAATAACGATGGTTTAGAACATACTTTTCTCTATATAAAAGGAGGGAGTAGAGAGAATATTGAAAAAGCGGGAGGTGCTCTCGATAATCTACAACAAGGACTTGAATATATTCAACAAAATAGTTTTAACGAAACAGTTTTTAATCAAAAAAAGCAGGAAATAAAACAGAGAAAAGATGACATTTTATTAGAGAAGTCGAAATATTTAGCAGCACGCCGTAAAAGAGCTTTAGATGAAGAACGACTGCCTCATCTTCGGAAAGAGATACAAATACTTCAACAGCATTTAGATGAGGCAATAGCTACTAGAAGCAACTTGCAAGAACTAGCAGAAGATTTGGCAAAATATGAACAACTACCAAGTGAAGCTTATCGCAAAATAGAACGGCACTTTAATAATGTGGAAGGACACATAGAGAAACCAGAAGGAAGATTACCTTGGTGGACTCGTTTGTGGCGCTGGATAACTGGGAGAACAGAAAAACAGATTATAACTAAGGCCGTTTTAGCTTGCGAATCAGCAATTGAAATTACATTTAATACTCCTTTCCCTGTAGGAAATCCCAAAAATCGCCACGAATTTATTCGAGAATTAGAGAGGGTTAGGGAAAAACTAGCAAAAGCAAAAGACCTACAACACGTACAAGCAAGCTTGCAAACAAATGCTGAAGATATAGCCAACACAGAGCAACAAAAAGATGGAGCGGATAGAGAGTTAACTTCCTTAGAAAATAGTTTGGCAACTCCATTGGAAGACTTTTACGCTTCCTTTCATGAAAAGTTTCACGATCGACACCAAGAACTCTTTAAGCTATCGCGGGAATTTCTGACTCAGCAAGCACTACAAGATAAGGACAATGTACAAAAAGCTTTGAAGTCATATTTAGATTTTCTTTTGGTAAACTCTAAGGCGCTTAATACGTTTAAAAAAAATCAAGATGAGTATTTTAAAGCCATAAGTTTGATATTTCCAGTCATTAGCAGTGGGTTGCTCTCACTACGAAATATGCTACCGCGCATCTCTGAGTGTGTTGACCGCACAATTATAGACGAATCTGGAATGATTCCAGTGCATCAGAGCTTTCCATTGCTGGTGCGCTCGCGCAAGGCTATTATTGTCGGAGATCCCCTACAAATTGAGCCTGTAATTACTTTAAGTGACCAAAGACGCGATAAATACCGTCAAACAGCATTTCTTGACAGAGAATTAACTGAAAGTGATTACCATTGTTACAGTCCGGAAGAAGAATATAGCGCTACTACCTATCATCGCGCCGCCGGAGTAACTGGAGAAGATGGCAATACAGGTAATGGGATTCGCTTGATGGAGCATTACCGTTGTCAACCTAGCATTATTCAATATTGTAATGCTATTGCTGGCTATGGCTTAGAGATCAAAACGGAACCAGTTGAGTCTTTATTGGAATCCCACTTAATTGCTTACGATGTTGAGGGAAATATCCGCAATAATGTTAATGAGGAAGAAGTTACTGCTGTCTGTGAAATAATTCAGCATTTGCTCGATCAAGGTTACTCATTAAAAGATATCGGTGTAATTTCAGCCTTTCGCGCTCAAGCTAATGCTCTGACGCAAGCTATCACTAAAATATTCCCTCAATTTAATAGAAAGTTCGTGGGAACAATTCACACTTTTCAAGGTTCAGAGAAAAAAGTAATTATCCTGTCTACAAAAGTATGCCGATCGCAGGATAATGTTAGTTGGCTTAATAAGCGACCTAATCTTCTTAATGTTGCCGTGTCTAGAGCAAAAGAACTATTTATCTTGGTGGGCAATCTTTATAGACTAGAAAAAGGAAGATTGACCCGTCAGCTTGTTGAGCATATTCGAGTTCAGGGTGTTATTTTAGAGTATAAATCAGAGGCAGAAATTCCGCAGCAACAGCCTGGAGCGACTCCAATTTATGATTGCGACCATTTAACAATTTTTAGAGAAGCTATTGAGCAAGCAGAACGCGAAATTTTGATTGTCTCACCTTGGATTCGCGGTAACGAACCAAAATGGTTTGTTTCTGAGATTGTCTCGCCGTTGCAAAAAGGGGTTAAGGTTACAGTGATTTACGGAAAGAAAGATAACGAAGATAATGATAATAATGATGCTCAAGCTGAAAAAGAGTTGAGAGATTTATTTTCCCAGCATCCAGGTTCACGTTTAATTCGTTTAGGTAAAGAAATATATATAGAAAGCAGAGGAACCAATGAAAGAAGTTTAGTTTGCGACGATAAGTTGGCTGTTATAGGAAGTTGGAATTGGCTGTCTCACCCTTACAGAGAGCAGTGTAGAAGGTTATTAATCAATCCCAAAGTTCAAATCCGCCGCGAGATGAGCATACAACTTTCTGACTCATCGTGTATTGCGGAGGTCAAGGCAAGGATTTATAAGTTAATTACATAGTAATCAGCAAATTTTACATACAAGAAAAGATAACCCGAAAACCAAATTCTTTGTCAGTAATGGTTGCATCTTCGGAAAAGCGAGATGCAGAACGACACTCATGAGGAAAAGAATTCCAAGAACCACCCCGCAAAATTCGATATTCCTCATTTCCATTATTGAGCCATGCACTAGCATCTAATGGTGCTACTTGATAATTTTCGTGTTCATAGTCAGCACACCATTCCCGAACATTACCGTGCATGTCGCAGAGTCCAAAAGCATTAGCTGGAAAACTACCTACCTCAGTTGTCTGTTTGCGATAAACCCCTAATGGTTCGCTAATATAAGTACCTCTATATAAACGAGCTTTAATTGTCTGGTCTTGTCCGCAATAGTTTGCTAGATGTGTCGTAATTGTTTTGCCAAAATGAAATGGGGTTGTTGTTTGGGCGCGACAGGCGTATTCCCATTCGGCTTCGCTGGGTAAACGATAAACCCGTTTTGTTTCCTTCGACAGTCGATCGCAAAACTCCTCAGCATCATACCAAGAAACCCGCTCAATCGGTCGATTATCCCCTTTAAAGCAGGATGGATTGGGATCGAGGTCACGCTTAATTTTTGGTCGGGATGCGATCGCTCTCCACTGCGCCTGAGTGATGGGATACCTACCCATAAAGAAGGATGTGACAGTAACTATATGTCGGGGACGTTCATCCTCGGGAGATTCAGGTTCTTCTTGGGGCGCTCCCATTGTAAATTTACCACCTGGGATGGAAACCATTTCCAGCTTAACAGCATCGTCCAAAATTTCTACAAAGTATTGTGCCTGTTTGTAGCAAGGTTTAGTTTCTAGCCCTTGAGCATCCACAGTTACCACTTCAAACTCAAAAGTTGTGGTGTCGGGAATTAATGATGTTAGCGGCTTCGCCGAGATATTTTTTACCGATTCATCCTTTAAATGAGGAGTTTTATCTGGCAGATTTAATTCATTTAGACGATAACTCTCTCTATCGCCATCCCAACTACAACTTTCCAAATAAATTGGCAGTTGTTTATTATTCAAGCTGGTAACTTGCTGTTTAACTTTCTCAGAAATTACCTTCATATTTGGAGGCCAAGTTTCTAAAGGTTCCTGTTCTAGTGCCTCCCTGACTGCTTGAGAGAAGTATCCTGTTTGACATTTAGTGTTAACTATTGCTTTCTCTCCTTCTCTAGCGGCCAGTAACACAAACTGTTTATAATCTCGCATAGGCTGACCACTAGAGAATTCTTTCCCTTTTAAATTAGTTGGTCGTCCGTCCGACTCCAACAAATAATTAGCACACGCATCAAGAATGCAAATATGATTTTTAATTCCAAACAAATTTGACTTTAATAAAAGAAGCAAAGAATTTAAATCCAAGTTCCGCCAATTTTGCGATGTGGCATCAGCACATAGTAGCCTGCGTTCTCGTTCGGAGGAAAGCAAACCATGGCCCGCCCAAAAAATATAAAGCAAATCTCCTTTTTGTTTAGAAAATTTATTTTCTATTATATTGGATAGATTTTGCTCGGTTGCTTCCTCTACTGTGAAATCTGATTGCTCAAGTAGGGGATTATTTTCTTCTAGCGATGACAAGCAAAGCTGGATATTCTCTTTCGGTACACCTCGCTTACACAGCCAGTCGGCGAACTTGAGAGCGTCATTAGCAGGGCCACCGACATTCCAAACAGTATTACTGTATTTCTCGATACCCACAACTAACCCATAAGTCCGCCCTGGTTTAGCAATTATTTCCGTCATGGCAGTCTGGGAATAATCGCTTTCCATGTTGCAGGATTTTCCCAGTAAGCGCTGTGCGATCGCGGAAACGGTTGTTTGCTATCTACCAACACATCCTGCACTTTATTCGGGAACACATTAGCGCCCACGTAACTGAGAAAATCCCGTAAATCGTATATATTCAACCAAGCTGGGAAATGCTCTGGTAGCGGTTCACCAAATTCTAAACTGTGTAGGGCATTAATCTCATATAAAAATGGTGCTTGGGAACCCACTGTCACTAATAGCGCCACGTTCTCCAAACATTCTTTGACGAGCAAATCAACGCAGGCAATTCCTCCCAAGCTATGAGCTAGCAAAACTACTGGTGATTCAGCTTGCTCAATAATTTCTCGGATAAATTGGCGAATTTTTTCCCCTCGACTCTGATAAAGCAAGATATCGCAAGGAAAGGGTGAAATTGCGTCTGTAATGCTGCCGCGCTTGCGCTTTATAGCCAACGTTGTTGGATGCGCTAGCAAAGAAAGAGCGTTCCACACCCAACCTCCCAATCCCAACTCCGCTTCTCCCAAAGCACAACTGAGCGTTTCTACCACTTTATCCCGCAAGTCAGCATTGGTGAGAATTGACGGATACTTCTCCTGTTCTTCGCAGTAAAACATTGCTTGAGCTACAATCGCTCTTGCTATAGCATCACAATACTCACTTAAGGAGTCCGATGCTTTTTGCAAAGCTTCATGATAGGCTTCACTGCGAATAACTGCTTGTAGTGCTTCATCAAACACCAAAGCAATTCCCGCCTCAACCAAAAGCGCTTGCAGTTCGGGTGAAGGCTCAAATCTTTGCAACCTAGAGTCTAATTCATCACTGGGTTGTTCTGCAAAAGGATTAGCAAAACCTTCTTCACTCGGTTTCAGTGACAATAACTGTAATTCATAGAGGGGTTCACAGTATAGCTGTTCCCATAGCAAAATCTCCTTATCTTCTTCCTCCTCTTCCGACAGCGCTAGTGTCGCATCATACAAAGGTATAGATGCCCCTTGAGCATTTAACTTGGTTCCCAACATTTCGCCCCACAAACAAGGGACGACTTTGATATCGGGCCGTTGGATACCAAGCTTTTTTTGAATTAGCGCAAAATTTTCCTCGTATTGAGTTGGTCGTACCCCTGTGCCATGTACAAATACAAGAGTTGTCATTGTTTTACAGATACTCAAAGGGATTCTATACCACTTTAGGGTTGCTTATCAAAAAAGTAAAGATTCTGCTCCCGTTATAGCAGCAGACAGAGACAGATGAGGACAAAAATTGGCTCAAGGCTCTGCAAGCGTCTGATGGCTACTTGTCATAACAGCTTTGGCGACTGCTATACCACTTATCAAATGTGAGAGCGCAGGCGCAATATTTTCAGCAAAGTGTTGAATTGATCGGGCAAAGGTGCGATCGCTTCTATTAATTCTCCTGTTACGGGATGCTGCAATGTCAGCCGCCATGCGTGGAGGGCTTGTCCGGTTAAATTGACGCCGATGGAACGGTTGGAACTGTACATCGGGTCGCCCACAATCGGATGTTTTATTTCGGCTGTATGCACGCGAATTTGATGAGTGCGGCCGGTTTCTAATTGATAGTGCATTAAGCAATAGTTGCCGATTCTTTCTTTGATTGTCCAGTGAGTAACTGCGGGGCGACCGCCTTTTTCTACTGGTACTACTGCCATTTTTTTGCGGTCTGTGGGATGCCGTCCGATGGGTAGGTCTATTGTGCCTGTTTCGGTGTTGGGAGCACCGTAAACTATGCCTAAATATTCGCGGCGGGCGGTTTTAGTTTTGAGTTGGGCTTGCAGGTGTTGGTGGGCGATGTCGGTTTTGGCGATCGCGATCGCACCTGTTGTATCTTTGTCTAATCTGTGCACGATTCCCGGCCGCTGAACTCCGCCTATTTCTGCTAGGGGACAGTGGGCTAAGAGAGCGTTGACTAATGTACCGTCTTGGTGTCCGGCGGCCGGGTGGACAACTAATCCGGCTGGTTTGTTGATGATAATTAGGCTGTCGTCTTCGTAGAGAATGTCGAGGGGAATTGCTTCGGGCTGCAAGTTTGTCGCTTGGATTTCGGGTAGGATAATTTGGATGCGATCGCCCGTTTTTACTGATATTTTTTTCGAGGTGCAGGTTTCGTCGTTGACTTTGACGTTGCCTTGTGATATGAGGGTTTGGATTCGCGATCGGGATAAGTCCGGTATCTGGTTTGACAGCCAAATATCTAATCGCTGATTGACATTACTGCGATCGAATTCCTCTGTATTTTCTACTGTGTAAATCTTTGCCGCAGTGTCTGTTTCTATCATTTACTTTTTACTATTTTTTGCCAAGTGTGTAAAGCAAATATCTTAATCATAACATCTGTAAGTTAGTTCGCGATCGAACGGGTAGCGAGAAACCGGGTTTTTTCACAGCAATACTTCCTTTGGACCCGCAGACTGGGTAAAAAACCCGGTTTCTTTGTCGGAGTGGTTAAGTCGTTTGAGTATAATCGTCAATTCTATCGACAATTATCGCAGTGGCCACAGCGCATTGACTTAGCTTCCTTGGCAAACCCAAAAGCTTGCAGCAAAAATTGCCACCTACACTCGCGATGTTTGAGATATTTAGCCATTTCTTCCGCTGCGGTAAAATTTAATTTTTCCGCTTTTTGCTGGGGAGATTTATCGATCGCATAATTAAAAGGATCTTGCCATGTTAATTGTCCGCTACTGTGCAAGATTGAAAGGGCGATCGCACTTTCGGGAAATTCGCGGGAAACTGCTTCTATATCGCCTTTAACTGGCAGTTTTTTGGCTAATTGCTGAGCTTCTCGGTATTGCGATCGCAATTTATCTTGAAAAAATTCCTTTCTTTGTTTATCTTCGGGATAAAGCAAACCCGTCGGTTCGCTAATCAATGTCAGGGCGATCGCTGATTTGCCGTCGCGTCCGCCTCTACCAATTTCCTGAATGTATTCCGATAAGAGCAAAGGTGCTTGAAAGTGAACAACCCACCGGACATCTGGCTTGTTAATTCCCATCCCGAATGCTGAGGTACAAGTCACGAATTTAATATCATTGTTCAGCCAAGCTGTTTCTATTTTTCGTCGTGATTCTGGACTCAAACCTGCATGATATGCTGCTGTTTCATAACCTGCTGCGTCCAACAAATCCGCCAAATTTTCGCTATCTTTTCTAGTGCGGACATAGACTAAACCTGCTTGTTTTTGTCGCTCTTTGATAAAATTTAATAATTGCTGCTTGCGTCCTCTCGGCGTCCAGACTGTTTGCACTTGCAGGTGCAGGTTAGAACGGTAGGGACTTAGCAGAAATGCTTCGGGTTTTTGCAGTTGCAACACATTTTTGATTGTCTGCTGTGCGTCGGGATTGGCGGTAGCGGTGAAAGCTGCGATTGCAATTTTACTGTTTGCTGGTTTAGCTTTCAACAAAGCCGACCGCACTGTTCCCAAACGGCGGTAAGCTGGTCGGAATGTATCGCCCCACTGCACTAAACAGTGAGCTTCATCTAATATTAAACCGTTTATTTGGATCTGTGGCTGACTGATAATTTCCCAAACAGGTTTGCTGAGTAATGTTTCAGGAGACAGGTACAGCAACCTTAATTTGTTTTGTTGCAGCGACTGCATAGTTTGTCGGCGCTGCTGTGTTGGCAATTGACTGTGGAGGAGGGAAGCGGGAAGATTGCGATCGCGCAATTCTTGCACTTGATTTTCCATCAGTGCGACTAACGGCGAAACTACCAAAGTTAAGCCTGTTTGTAACAAAGCTGGCAGTTGAAAGCAGATTGATTTGCCACCACCTGTCGGCATAATTATAATTGTATCTTTTCCGGCTAATAAACTACCGACGATTTCTCCTTGGGGCGGTCGAAAGTCGTCGTATCCCCAGATTTTTTGGAAGGCGGTGCGGGCTTGATTTAATGATACTGGTTCTGGTTGGTATTTCATTTAATTTATCCCCAAATCAGACGTAATGTGAGCAGTGCGTGCCCGACATAATTAAATTTTGTGTAAGTCCTGATGTACCAATAAACCGGGTGGCTGGTTTCATAGTATGCAAGTATCGAGCCGGATAAGTGTTAATTTAATAACAGTTAATAATTTGACTTTTTAAATTATGAACGCAAGCACGTTAAGCGAAGTTTTCAACTATCGGCAAAAGACTTGTGATCTTTTCGATACAGCGGGGGCGGTAGATGGGGTGCATGAAGATGGTTTTGCGCTGATTCCTGGTGTACTCAGTCCGTCGGAAGTGGCGCAAACCAAGGAAGCACTCGATCGCCTGCAACCCTTCGGACTCGACGGTAGCAGTTGGAGTGAATTGAACCAGCATTTTAAGTGCGTTTTTAATCGCGATCGGCTGTGGCTTTCCTATGCCGATCGACCGGGTATAATTGAGTTAGCCGAAGCATTAATGGGCAGCGATTGCCACATTATCGGCATGACTGCGTGGAAAAGCGGGCCCGGTTATGATGGTTGGCGCGTCCACGTCGATCAGGTGTTTGTACCCGTGCCCGAAAGCGTGTTTGCCGATGGCACTTTTCAACTGCCAGTATGGATTTGTACAGCCCATTTCTATCTCAGCGACATCGCAGAAGACCTCTGTCCTACCTACATTATTCCCGGCAGTCACAAATCTGGTCGAAAACCCGATCGCGGGGAAGAAACTTGGAACGGACACTCCCCAGAACCAGTTTTGTGCAAAGCAGGAGATGTGCTGTTTTTCCGCAGTGAAATTTGGCACTCAGGCGGCAAAAATACGACGACAGATGGAACTCGCTACTTACTGCAAGTGCATTATTCCCACCGCAACATCGCGCAGAAATTTTCGCCTTGGCCGTGGCAGTTCAATCCCGAAATTCTCGCTACCGCTACTGAACGGCAACTGCGACTTTTGGGTAAACATCCTGAGTCAAATTACGGTTAAAATACATTGCTAATTTTGTTTGAGGCGCGATCGATAAATAAACGGGAAATGTCATATTTATTTGAGAGTGGGAGTTTTGGATTTGAGATTACGATCAATTCTAGAGGCTGGTAAATCTCCGAATATCTTGAGCAATCCAAAATCCAAAATCCACAATCTAAAACCGCCTAAGATTGACCGTCACGGCGGCCGAGTTCGTAAACGCCGCCGCCAATACAGGCGATCGTACCCATAGATACCGCCCAACCAGTGCCTAGAGAAAATTCTACGCCCCAATTGCACAATCCGCCCACAATCAAAAAGGGCACAATACTCAACAGCGAAGCGTAAAAGGCATTTTGGGCTTCTCTGGCTTGGCGGGTTCTTTCAAACTCGGCTTCCGAGGTGTAGAGGGATCTCTCTGCAAAATTCATCCAGCGGTTGAGTTGCAGGATTACCCATTCTGTCACGGGCGACAGGCCCCAGTACAGGGCCAAAGACCACAAGGACGCACCGGCGATCGCAGTTGCATCTATGGCAAAACTAAAGGGAAAAATTTCAGTAAGCATTGCTTGATGTGTGTTATGAATTTGAGATGTTGGATGAGCTCCAAAATCCCCGAACTTAACTATAGTGTCAAGCAAAAGCTCGATCGAATTCAACCGCAGCACGAATTCCTCGGCCAATTTTTTTTTATCGCCCCTGGGCATTTACCCGGAAGCCTTGACACGGGTTTTGGATGGAGTAAGATACACGTTGTTATTAAACTGATTCGCGATCGCGGGTAGAGCTCAAAGCCAATCTTGCAGCGAATTGGCATAACTTACATCTTGCACCCTTCTCAGAAACTCAGAAACGGGGAAGATGCCCGTTCCACAAAGAATGATTTTTTTGGTGGGACGGAAAGCCCGCCCCGGAAAGCTTTATTGACTGACAAGGGTGCAAAATGTGAGCCTAACAGACAACGCAAACTCCCACACACATTTAACTTTGAGCCGTGAAAAAAATCCTGCAAGACTCTAGAGGCCCGCTGACGGCAAAACGCTTTTTTCGTTTCAGACAGATGCTGCTGCTGGCACTTTCGATCGGCATTGTGTTGATCGGCCCTTATTTACAGCAGCAGGTGGTCAAAGCTCAGTCAGGCTTACCAAGCAGAGTAGCGACGGGTAATTTGTGGCAAGAAGCTTCTTTTCCAGTCGAAAACTTTGAAACATACACTTCCGCCTTCGGCCCCCGTGGCGGAGATTTTCATTACGGTTTGGACTTGGCCGCCCCGGAAGGCAGCTATATCCGCAATTGGTGGGGCGGGCAAATTGTGGAAGTTTGGGAAGATGGCCGGTGCGGCACTGGTATGGTGGTGCGATCGGGAAATTGGGAACACATCTACTGTCACCTCAGAGGCCGAGTGCTAACAGCTAACGGCGGGCGTTATTATACCGATAGCGAAGGTACCGTGCAAATTTGGCAAGGTCAAACAGTGCCTGCGGGTGCGAGAATTGCCAGAGTTGGGATGACCGGCCGCACGAGTGGGCCTCACTTGCACTGGGGACTGAAGTACGGCGGTCGCTGGGTAGACCCGGCTTTGGTACTCCGGGAAATGTACGCGCAACAATCTTAATTTGTCATTAGTTAGTAGTCATTAGTTAGTAGTCATTTTTTTTGTTTGTAGTAATGACTAAAGTCCTGATTTTTTCGGGAATGAGGAATCAAGTCATCACTACAAACTTGAATAACTAATGACTAATGACTCTTTACGTTGGTGCCAACTCTTTTTTAGTCAACTCGGTGTACCGCTCAACAATTTGGCGGAATTCATCGCCGTCGATCGTTTCTTCATCCAACAGCGCTTCGACAAGTTTGTCTACCAAAGCGCGGTTTTCGCGGATAATTCGGCGAGCTTCTTCGTAGCACTCAAAGGCAATTTCCCGGACTTGCCGATCGATCTTAATTGCCATGTCTTCGGAATACTCGGATCGCGAATTCCAGTTTTGGCCCAAAAACACCTCATTGTTCGGACTTTCCAAAGCCACAGGTCCCAAATCCGACATTCCATAAAGCGTTACCATCTCCCTCGCGAGACTGCTAACTTTTTTGAGATCGCTACCGGCACCAGTGTCGATTTCAGCATCGCCATAAATTTCTGCTTCCGCCGCCCGTCCCCCCAAAGCTACTTTAATTCGGTTTAACAGCAAAGCCCGACTCCTCAAACCTTCGCTGTCGAGCATTTCGTCGTCGAGCACAAAGCTAGTGAAGCCTTCTATGCCGCCGGAACGCGGAATAATCGTTACTTTTTCAACTGGATCGGCATTTTTGAGCATGGTCGCGACTAGGGCGTGTCCGACTTCGTGGTATGCTGTCATCCACTTTTTCTTGCTGTCGAGCAGCGGGTTGAGGGTAAGCCCGATCGTGATCCGGTCGATCGCGTCGTGAACTTCTAAGTTAGTAATCGTGTCTTTGCGACGCCTCGCGGTAAGAATTGCTGCTTCGTTGAGCAAGTTTGCCAAGTCTGCGCCGGAAAAGCCGGGAGTGCGGCGGGCGATCGTGTCTAGGGCAACTTCTGGGTCGAGTTTTTTGTTGCGCGCGTGAACTTGCAAAATCCCCAAACGCCCTTTGTAACTGGGTAAATCTACCGTTACTTGGCGATCGAACCTGCCGGGCCGCAGCAGGGCGGTATCGAGCACGTCGGGGCGGTTAGTAGCTGCAATCACAATCACGCCACTATTACCCTCAAAGCCGTCCATTTCTGTCAGCAACTGGTTGAGAGTTTGTTCGCGTTCGTCGTTGCCGCCGCCGATACCAGCGCCGCGCTGCCTTCCTACGGCGTCTATTTCGTCGATGAAGACGATGCAGGGGGCATTTTCTTTAGCTTTGCGGAACAAGTCACGCACGCGGGAGGCGCCAACTCCGACAAACATTTCGACAAATTCGGAACCGGAGATGCTGAAGAAGGGGACGGCTGCTTCGCCTGCGATGGCTTTTGCCAGCATGGTTTTGCCTGTTCCCGGAGGCCCGATTAACAGAACTCCTCTGGGAATTTTGGCGCCGATGGCGTTGAACCGTTCGGGTTTTTTGAGGAAAGTTACGACTTCTTGCAGTTCTTCTTTAGCTTCTTCGATGCCTGCTACGTCGTCGAACATCACGCCGGTTTTGGCTTCCATTTGGAAACGGGCTCTGGATTTGCCGAAGTTCATGGCATTTCCTTGAGATTGGGTCGATCGGCGCAGGATTGCCATCAGCACTGCCAACACTGCAAAAATCACTAGCAAGTTTACTACTAAACTGACTGCGGCGGCGTTGTCGGCTGTTTGTTTGACTTCAAAGTCAATCTTTTTGGCGCGGATTTGCGAGTACAGTTCTCGGTTGTTGTAGTCGAACAGACTAACTGATTGGGTTTGATCGCTTTTTTGATTTTTTAGCCTAACCTTGGCAGTTTTTTGAGTTTCGTCTACTTCGATTTTACTGACTTGCCCTTTTTCTATGTTGTCGATCAGTTGGCTGTAACTCATGGTGTTTGGCGTGCTCTCGGCAAACACCGGGGTCGAGAGCAATATTCCTTGAGAAATCACCAAACTGCCCAGGATGCGCCAAAGATTCCGTCCTGGAATTGATTTTTTAGGATTCTGGCTCGATTTGTCTTTGTTTTCAGCTAGATGCCCCAGCCATGCGTGTTTCCAAGAATTTTTCATATTGCTTTGCCCAAGGTTGAAGACTGCCAAGATTGACCGCTTGTGGTTTGCTACGTTCATTTATTTTAACAAGATGGCGGGTGTTGGATGGGTTTATCTCTCGCGGGCATCTTAAGAAACCCCTCAAAATAGTGGCTTGTGAACGCTCCGAGTCTGTTTTCCCTGACCGGGCTTATGAGCACTCACCCCTCCTACCCATAACCTTCTGTTCTTCGTTCTATTTTCTACACCGGAAACTTGACTTGACAGTTGCCGATCGAACTTGCTATGTTAATCATACTCGTAATGAGTACGCTTTAGTAAAGCAGTTTTTGTTTTTAAGTTTTATGGTAAAAATTGTCGGCATTGGTGGAAGTTTGCGGGCTGGCTCCTACAGCCAGTTAGCGTTGAAGGTGGCAGCAGAACGGGCGCAGACCCTGGGCGCGGAAGTTGAAATATTCGATTTGCGATCGCTCAAGCTGCCGTTCTGCGATGGTGAGAATGATTATATCGATTACCCGGATGTAGACAAGCTGCGAAATGCGGTTAAGCAAGCCGACGGGTTGATTTTGGCAACGCCGGAGTATCACGGTAGCGTCAGCGGTGCTCTCAAGAATGCCCTGGATTTGATGAGTTTTGAGCATTTGGACGGGAAGGTTGCGGGTGGGATCAGCGTTTTGGGAGGGCAAGTTAACAGCAACGCACTCAACGATTTGCGCGTGATTTTGAGATGGGTACACGCTTGGGTAATTCCCGAACAAATTGCGATCGGACAAGCTTGGAAAGCTTTTAGTCCTGATGGTAAATTGTTGGATGAAAAACTGTCTGAAAGGTTCGACGAATTTGCTCGGAGTTTGGTAGAAAATACGCGGAAATTGCGAGGAATTTCGTAACTTTATCTCATGACAAATGCAGTCCGGGACGCAACTGGCTTATTCTTCGGATGCGTCAGTTGCAATAATTGCTCGATTTGAAGATGTTTTGTCTCTAGTAGGGCAGCCGACAAGCTGTAATGTTAACAGTCAACAGTCAACAGTCAACCGTCAACCGTCAACTGAATTAAAATGGCATATCGATCATGTCTCCGAAAGGATGGGGTACGTCGATCGACATTCTTCCGGGTTTTGACTCATATTTGTCTATCCACTTTTTGGCCAATTCCAAAGCTTCCTCCTCAGTCTTGGCATTTTGGACGGCGACGTGGCGGTTGCCGCGACTATCCCAAACTTCGACGTAGAAGACTTTCTGGGATTGAATAATCCAACCTTTATAAGTGTCTGCTGGTTCCATAGTTAGAATCCTAAAATAATCGGGCGGGGAGTTCCACTGGCGAGCTAATTGTAAATATTGCCCTGCATAAAATGAATTTTACGGGGGTTTCTATAGTATTTTTGGAAAAAAGTCAGTTTTACGGTTAACCTCATGACCCGACTCCTGAAGCAATTATTTAACTGGAGAAAATATCTCCAACCTTTGGCGGCGACGATCGCGATCGCCCTAATCGCATCCCAGATGGCGGTATTGCCGGCATTGGCGACTGGCGTTTACGAAATGCCCCTGTTGTCGGCGGGCGATCGAACTTGGGTGTTCGACAAAGGCGACGTGCTCAGCCTTAGCAGCGAAAGCAATATCAGCAGCGTGCTCGACAACCTGGAAAACAAAACAGGGAAACAAGTCAGATTTGTCACCATCCACCGCTTAGACTACGGCGAAACGGCTGCCACTTTCACCGACCAACTGTTTGAACAGTGGTTTCCCGCAAAAGAAGACCAGACTAATCAAATTTTACTCGTTCTCGACACTGTTACCAACAGCGCGGCAATTCGGACGGGGGAAGGGGTGAAATCCCTGCTAACCGATGAAATTGCCCAAAGTGTAGCTGGGGAAACCGTGCAAGTCCCGCTGCGGGAAGCGAATAAATACAACGAGGCATTTGCGGCTGCAAGTACGCGCATTGCAACTGTTTTGTCGGGCGAACCCGATCCGGGTCCTCCTGAAGTTGTTGACAACATTCAAGTTGAAGGCACCTTTAAAAAAGCTGAAGAAACAGACCAAGGCAATGCCACAGTTGTTGTGGTTGTGCTGTTGGTGTTGGCGACAGTGATTCCGATGGTGACTTATTTCTGGTATCAAGGTTTTTCGTGATCTGGTGCTGATAAATCCGATCGGTTGCCGTTTTGTCCAGAAATTAAGGCAGGGCTGCACTAATCTTGAACGTATTCTCGATCGCTCAACAATGCAATTTCTGCCCGTACAAATTCCCGTCCCAGATAAGCCGCGTGATCTAACATTGTCACCGGACAGGGGCGGGTTTCTTCTAGGATTTTGACACAAAGTTCTTTGGCGGTTCGGCCGGTAAAAAGTGTGGATTGGGTGCGTTCTACTTTGCCGCGGGCGGGGATGGGTTTGCCAGTTTCGGGATCGACGGCGAGGCCTCGATCGTCGATGATGTTGGTGAAATGTTTGGCACAAATTAAGCTGGTTTCGCGATCGAGATAGATGATGAAGTAGCCGCCTGGATCGAGGTCGATGTGGCGTTTGGATAGCTTGTCATCAATTGCGGTGAGGTTTTCCAAGGTTTGACTCATGGTTGGTGAAAGGAAGTAAACAATAGCTATATTTTTTTTGCTATTTCTAGTTTAGTCGGCTGCGGGACAAGTTTGGCAGGTTGGTTGGTTGAATGCGGGGGGAAATTTCTGGCCATCGACATTCTACGCGATATCTGTGGGGACACGGCTGAGCCTAAGTCCGGCCCGGGCTTCTGCAACTTTTAACGATTGGTATAAGATTGAGGACTGTAGCAAGACTTGTTGAAATTGATATAATTAACCGCAGAGAACGCAGAGAACGCAGAGTGAAATAAGAGAGAAACAAAATATGTTCTCACTGAGATATTGCACCCTTTCCAATCAGCTTTTCAAGGGCGGGTTGACCTACCCACAACCAGAAATTCACTCTTTGTGGAACAGGCCGGAAAGCCGGTTCTTGAGAATAGTGCTCTTCGGTGAGTTATCATTGGGTTGAGGAATTTTTGGATTAAGTTATAAATGAAGTTTATAGATTTGTTTTCAGGAATAGGAGGTTTTAGACAGGGATTTGAAAAAATGGGCTTTGAATGCGTTTTTTCCTGCGAAATAAACAGCAAATGCCGAGAAGTTTACCAGACAAATTTCGGTGAGGTTCCTTTTGCAGACATCAGTAACATTAACCCCACCGATTTAGCAGAGTTTGATATTTTAGTCGCAGGGTTTCCGTGCCAACCTTTTAGCATCTGTGGCAAAAAGCTGGGTTTTGAAGATACTAGAGGCACGCTATTTTTCGAGATTTGTAAAATCATCACAATAAAGCAACCTCAAGTAGTTCTCCTCGAAAATGTCAAGCACTTAATCCATCATGACAAGGGAAATACATTAAAAGTAATTATTGCCAGTCTGGAAGGTTTAGGATACAGCGTGAATTACAAAATGCTGAATGCTAAAGACTTTGGAATTCCTCAACATCGTGAAAGAATATTCATTATTGCCACTAAAGGTAAACCATTCAATTTTTCTCGGCTTAAAAGCAAGTTTCCTCCGCAACTCAGGGAATTTCTAGACAAGACAGGAGATTTTGAAATATTGGACAAATCAGAGTATACTTTAATTGACTCTCCGAGAAAGCAAGATTCGGGACTTTTGTTTGTAGGTTACAGAAATAAAGGTACTTGGAAAACTGGCGTCAGGCCAAATACAGAACATTTATCGAGAGTTCACAGACAGCCTAATCGCATTTATTCGGTAGAGGGAGTGCATCCGACAATTCCTTCGCAAGAAACATCGGGCAGGTTTTTTATCTACATTCCTGAGCAAGATATGGTGAGAAAGTTGACGCTGAAGGAATGTTATCGACTTATGGGTTTTCCTGAAGATTTTAAGAGTTATCCAAGTGCGGGGGAAAGTTACAAGCAAATTGGAAATTCGGTTTGTGTACCTGTGGTGGAGGCGATCGCAAAAGAAATATTAAGTCAAAACTTATTTTATGATGAAAAGAAAGAACTACATAGATGTCCCGACTCCCGACTTCTGCAATCAGTTGGGACTCTAGTTAACACTATTACTTGAGATTAATTTTGTTATTAAACAATTTTAGCATTAACCAAGCGCTAACTTTGAGCTATAATATAAGTCACCCAAGATAGATATAGTCGTCATGGAAGAATTACTCACCTTAAAAAGCTTACTGCTAAAAGGGGATATACCTGGGTCATTAGCTATAGTTGAAGAACTAGAAGAAATGAGCAAAAAAGACATCATTAAAACTATTCGCAGCTATGCAGTGATTTTACTATTGCATCTGATTAAACAGCAAGCTGAAAATCGCACAACTCGCTCTTGGGATATCTCGATTCGGAACTCGGTTCTAGAAATTCAGGAGGAAAATAAGCGACCGAGAGGCGCGGGATTTTACTTACCTGTAGAAGAGTTACTCATTGTTTTAGAAATGGCGTATCGACAAGCTATTAACAAAGCTTCCCTAGAAGTGGAAGAAGGGCGTTATGAACCAAGAGAATTGTCGCAGTTAGTGAATCAAGAGGCACTTATTAATCAAGCAATGACTTTAATTTCACAAGAAGCTGAAGATAAGGACTAAAGTTACCCAAAGTTAGGAGACGGCAATGCCGTTTCCCTACCTCAATTAATTGTAGGGAAACGGCATTGCCGTCTCCTCGATTTTTGTAAGGACACGGCAGTGCCGTTTCCCTACTTGATTAGGCGGGAACTTGGATTTTTTCAGTGCCGGCAAGTTCAAAGGCTGCGTGAATTGCCTTCAAAGCAGTTACACCTTGTTCCTCATCCACAACGCAGCTAATTTTTATCTCGGAAGTGGCAATCATTTGAATGTTGATTTGCTGGCGGGAAAGTGCTTCAAACATCTTTGCCGCTACTCCCGGATGCGCTACCATCCCGGAACCGACAACGCTAACTTTGGCTATTTGTGTATCGACTGCTACTTCGCCCCATCCAAATTCGGGGGCGGCTTTTTCGAGGGCGTTTTTAGCAGCTTCCGCGTCAATTTGTGCTACGGTAAATGCAATGTCGCGAGTTAATATGCCGTCAATATTGTGACAGCGCTGCGACTGAATGATCGTGTCTACACTGATATTTTCTTCGGCTAAAAGTCCGAACAGTTTTGCTGCTACTCCGGGTCGATCGGGCAATTGGCGAATTGCTAGACGCGCTTGATTGAGATCCAACGCAACGGCGCGGACTGCAGGCGGTTTGTGGGAGGATGAACGCAGCCCAATAGGGGAGTTGGCGACATCAAATGTTTTGCAGAGTTCGGCAACAGCCCGATCGCAATCTTCGGCATCGATCGCACAACTAACTTTTACCTCGGATGTAGAAATCATTTGAATGTTAATTCCCGCATCCGCTAAAGTCTTAAACATCTGCGCGGCTACCCTCGGACGACCGATCATTCCCGCACCCGCAATGCTAACTTTAGCTATTGGCCGCTCTTCTGCTTTCACTTCCGGTTCTCCCAATTCGGGGCGAGAATTCTTGCCGAGGGCGGGGATAATTGCATCTGCAACGGCGGCGGCTTGTTGCAGAGATGTTCGCGTCACTGTGAAGGCAATATCGTTAGTATTTCCTTCATGAATTGATTGGATAATTAAGTCTACATCGAGGTTTTGCTGCGCGATCGCACCAAACAACCGCGCTGCTACGCCGGGGCGATCGGGCAAACGCAGCAGCGACACCCCCGCCTGATCTAAGTCAAATTCCACCGCATCCACCGCTTTTGCGAGCTCCAAGCCCTCCAAAGGACGGGGTTGCGGTGGGGGGGACACTACCCGCGTACCGGGGGCGTCACTCCAGCTAGAAAGCACTACCAGCGGCACGCCGTAATTCTTGGCAATTTCTACCGCGCGCGGGTGGAGGACTTTTGCGCCCAAACTCGCCAATTCCAGCATTTCGTCGCAGGTGATTTCGTCCATCAATTGGGCGTCGGCAACCAAGCGCGGATCTGTAGTCAGAATTCCGGGCACGTCGGTATAAATTTCGCACCTGTCGGCCCGCAGCGCTGCAGCCAAAGCTACTGCGGTTGTGTCGGAACCGCCGCGTCCCAAGGTGGTTATTTCCAATTCTCCGGCATCGGCGATACCTTGGAAACCCGCAACCACAACGACTTTACCGCTTTTTAACTGACTCTCCAGCCGATTCGGGTCGATTCGCAAAATCCGGGCGCGGGTGTGGGCGGCTTCGGTGACAATGCCGACTTGGGCGCCGGTGAGGGAAATTGCGGGCTGTCCCATTTCCTGCAATGCCATGCTCAAAAGTGCGATCGAGACTTGTTCCCCAGTGGAAAGCAACATATCCATTTCCCGCTTGTTGGGATTTGCGGAAATTTCCTTGGCGAGTTTAACTAAACCGTCGGTGGTTTTGCCCATCGCTGAAAGTACGACAACCAGAGAGTTGCCGAGCTGTGCTGTTTTTACTACTCGTCTGGCTACTTCCAGAATGCGATCGACTGTGCCAACCGACGTTCCGCCATATTTCTGAACAATTAGTGCCATAGGACTTACACAAAAAGTGATGCAATACTTAAGTTAATATACGCAAATTTTTGATAATAACCGATGAATGTTTATATCGTTTCTGAGGAGGCTGCTAGGCGATCGGGTTTTTAAAGCACATGATATTCCTAGGGACACTGAATTGCCGTGTCCCTACCGGAACCTGCGACTGATGGGAATTTAGATTGTTGATTGAAGAATTGAAGAATTGCGAATGACTTATGAAGAACCCAACCTCGATAATCATCAGTCATCCCCAATCTAAAATCTAAAATCTAAAATCTAAAATCGAATTACCGTTCTTCTAACTCTCGCAAACGCGCTTCTAAAGCTTGAATTCGCAACTCAGCTTCTATGCGCCTTTGTCGTTCTTGTTCTGCTTCTGACTGCGCTTGTTCTGCTGCCAATTCGGCTTGTTCTGCCCGCTCTTCGGCGGCCGGCAGCAAATTCCCGGAAGCCTCCCACCAGCGCAGCCAAGGCAGTTCTACACCCTGATAAACCCCTTGCCAAATGCCTAATTCCACTCCTATTTGTGCGATCGCGTAATGTCCGCGCTCATTTGGTGCAACTAACTCGAACCGATCTTCTACCAAATGATACACTTCAACTTGTGCCTTTTTGACTTCATAAATGCCGTAAAACGCAGGTCGAATTATCCGTTCGTAAATCCAGAATTTGCCCTGGCGAGGAGTCCTATCTCTTTCTTCACTGCCATCACCAGAAACAAATTCAAGTACAATTAGAGGCGGCATTAATTCCTGCCACATGACATAGGAGTGGCGCAGATTTCCGTCAAGAGTTGGCGGCACGTCGGGCACGTAAAACCAATCAGGTGCTTCGGCTCCTCTTTCGGGCGGTTCCGGGGGCTGGGGCACTCGCCAGTAAATACCGGAATCTTGACCGATGCAGTATTGTCCGTCGGGATGAATTCGATCTAAAATCAGTCGAATTGATGTTGTTAACAGGATGCTTTGAGGATGTTCTTGGAAGTTTTGTACAAAAGTACCGTCCGAGTCGGGTAATTGAGTGTGGTCAGGGAAATCTGTTGCTATAATTTCTGGTTTTTCGGTGACACTCATGTTGACCTCTTGAATGTTTAAAGATTATACTTATAATTAGTGACTTAGAGATTAATAATGCTATTAGGTCCTTGGCAACCTCCGATTGCTATATAGAAAATTTTCATAAATATGAGTAAGTACAACTTAATTATTTTTGACTTCGACGGCACTTTGGCAATTACTCACAAAGCTATTGTATTTTGCTTTACCAAAACTTTTGAAACTTTCAATATTACCCCACCTACTCCTGATACTATTATAGGTACGATCGGCATCAATTTACCAAATACTTTTAAAATCCTGCATCCGACGATCGCGGAAAGCGCAATTCCTGAATGGGTTGAAACTTACCGCTCTTATTATCGGACGGAAGGTGAAAAGCAGGTAGATTTATTTAGCGGGACAAAGCAAGTCTTGCAGTTGGCGCGTAAGTCGGGATTGAGCCTGGGAGTTTTTAGCAACAAACACGTTAGTTTTGTTAATTCGTTACTGCAAAAATTGAAAATTCACAGTTTTTTTGATTTAATTTTAGGTGACAACGGAGAAATAATTATGAAACCCAGCCCAGCGGTTTTTAACTCGATTATTAAACCGCTGTTTCCGGAATTGGATAACAGTCAAATTTTAATGGTTGGCGATACGGCGATTGATTTGCTATTTGCTAAAAATGCTGGGATAGATGTTTGTTGGGCGGCTTACGGATATGGCGATCGCGCTCAGTGTCTCGCCCTAGAACCGACTTTCGCGATCGACGATATTTCAGAACTTGCTGTGTTCGTTCAACATTAATTTTTACTGGTTTTTTATTAGCATATTTTGAATCGTTTAAGTCCTAGGTTTTTTATTAAAAATATTTCAATAGAGACTCCGGGTATCTGATTTTGGTTCAATAAAAAAAATAATTGCGCGAATTTGTAAGCTACCTAAACCCTACCAAGTAAACCATACTAAAGATAGAGTGATCCCAAGAACAGCTATTATAAATTAACAAGTAGGATTCCTTTGAAGGTAGAAGGCACAAGGCAGAAGCAAAGAGAAAAAAACGAGGGAAGCCAGATTTTTTTTAGGTAGAATTTACCGCCCACATTCTGCATAATAGCCTTCTAACTTCTGCCTGTGGAAAACAGGCAATTCTGTTAAAGTCTAGGGTGTGCTGCCAGTCGGGATCTACAATAAACTCAATTTATAGAAACTCATGCAGATAGATATAAGCATTCCTTCTGAAACGCTATCGCCGACTCGTACTGGCGGCACACCGAATTTAATAGAAGAAGTATTTCGGCTGTACGATCGCGCCCTGGCAGCTACCAGCAACGGCATCGCGATCGCGGACGCTACCCAGCCGGACAGGCCTATAGTCTACTGCAACGGGGCTTTCGAGCGGATTACAGGCTACAATCGCAGCGAAATAATCGGGCAGAACTGCCGCTTCCTGCAAGGCCCGGATACCGATGGCGCTGCCGTCGATCAAATCCGCGTGGCCCTGAAAGAACAGCATGACTGCAAAGTAGTTCTGAAAAACTACCGCAAAGACGGCACCGCCTTCTGGAACGAACTCAGCATCTCGCCGGTGCGCGACAGCAGCGGGCTCGTTACCCACTTCATCGGCGTCCAATCTGATATCACCGATCGTAAACAAGCAGAAGAAGCCCTCAAACAAGCCGAGGCCAAATACCGCAGCATCTTTGAAAACGCCACCGAAGGCATATTTCAAACCGCCCCAGACGGGCGCTACCTCAGCGCCAACCAGGCACTCGCCCGAATGTACGGCTACGATTCCCCCTCAGAACTGATCGCAAAATGTTCGGCAAAAAACCTTTACGCCGATCGCACCCGCCGCGCTTCCTTCATGGCAGAAATCAGCAAAAACGGCTCCCTGAAAGAGTTTGAGTCCTGCGTCCGCCGCAAAGACGGCAGCACTACCTGGATCTCGGAAAACGTGCGCGAAGTCCGCGACGAAGACGGCGAACTCCTTTACTACGAAGGAACCGTCGCCGAAATAGCCGATCGCAAACAAGCTGAAGCAGCCCTGCGAAATCAAGAATACTGGTTAAAAACCGCGATTAACGCCGTGCCCGACGCGATCAACCTCACAGACAGCGAGGGGCGCTGGCTGATTGCCAACGACTGCGCCCTCCAACTTTTGGGCTGGGAAACCTCAGACTACCAGGGCAAAACTACTGCCGAACTCGCTGCCGCCGCCGATCCGAGAGTCAGAGAAATCCTGCTAACTTGGCAGGAAACCGACGAAACCACCTGGCAAGCAGGCACTCTTACCTCCAGCCGCCAAATTGTCTCCTTGCCCACAGGCGGCAGCAATTTGTTTGAAGTGCGGAAAGTGCCGCTGTTCAACCCCGACGGTTCGCGCAAAGGTTTGGCAGTGGCGGGACGGGACATCACGCAGGAAGTGGCAGCGGATGCAGCTTTGCGAGACAGCGAACAGCGGTTTCGGGCAATTTTTGAACGCGCTGCAATCGGCATGGTAGTCGCTACCCTCGAAGGTGTTGCGATCGCCACTAATCCGGCATTTCAAGCTATGCTAGGGCGATCGGAAGCTCAACTGCGGGGTGTCGGCCTCGACGACTGCGCGCACCCGGAAGACGCAGAAGTTTCGCGCCAGTTGCGCCAACAGTTGGTCGCGGGCTCCCGCGAAGCTTACCAAATCGAGAAGCGCTACCTCCGCCAAGACGGCAGCATCAGGTGGGGACGCCTCAGCGCCTCTGTCATCGACAGCAGTCAGGGAACGCCACAGTTTATTTTGCAAATGGTAGAGGATATTACCGATCGCAAACAAGCCGAGTCAGCTTTGTTTCAAAATGAGGCTAAGTGGCGATCGCTAATTCTCAACAGTTCCGACATCATTACTATTCTCGACGCCAGCGGTCGCATTGTTTACGAAAGCCCTTCTGTAGAAAGAGTTTTAGGCTACGAACCAGATGAACTCGCCGGTCAAATTGCTCTCGATTTTATCCACTCTGACGACCTGCCCTCGGTGATTTCCGACGGCGAAAAACTGATGGCAAATCCAGGCGATCCGATCGCCGTAGAAGGCCGGTTCCGGCGCGCTGACGGTTCTTGGTGTTTTCTCGAAGGTGTGGGCATCAACTTGCTAGCAGACCCCGCTGTGAAAGGAATTGTGATCAACTCCCGCGACATGACGGCGCGCAGGCAAGCAGAGTACCGCCTCAGCAAAATCAACGAGTGCTTTTTGGGATTCACCACCGACGCCGCTGAGAACATCCAGCGGCTGGCATCCTTAGCCGGCGAGCTTTTAGGGGGAAGCTGCGCCATCTACAGCCGTTTAGGTGGCGGACTGCTGGAAGCGATCGCGACTTGGCAAGCACCGCCGGACTACCCGCTGGTCGATCGCGCCGAGGGCCACATCTGCACCGACGTATGCAGCAAAGGAAGCGATCGGGCTGTTGCGATTCCTGACTTGCAGAGCACGATCTACGCCCAAACCGATCCCGCTGTCATCCGCTACCAACTGCGAAGCTATCTGGGACAAGCAGTGCGGCTGGGCGACAATTACGTGGGTGCGCTGTGCGTTCTCTACAGCGAGTCGATCGCGCCCACAGAAGCCGATTGCAAGCTGATTGGAATTATTGCCGGGGCGATCGGAGTTGAGGAAGAACGGGCCGCCGCCGCCGATCGCGATCGACAAAAGTCCCAAGAACTGCAAACAGCTTTGAGTGACTTGCAGCAAACTCAAATGCAGTTAGTACAAACCGAAAAAATGTCTTCCCTCGGACAGGTGCTAGCAGGAATTGCCCACGAAATAAACAACCCAGTTGGCTTTGTCGCCGGCAACCTCTGCCACGTCCGAGGCTACGTTCTAGACTTATTAGAAATCGTACAGGTGTATCGAGAAGAGTACCCAAATCCCCCAGCAAAACTTCAGCAACAAGCCGATGATATAGACTTAGAATTTCTAGCAGAAGACCTGCCCAAGTTGCTCAATTCAATGCAGACCGGATGCGAACGAATTGTAGAAATCATTCAAACTCTCCGAAATTTCTCGCGGGCGGACGAAGCGAAAATCAAAACTGCCGACATTCACGAAGGTTTAGAAAGTACCTTGTTAATGTTAAACAGCCGACTGAAAGCAAAACCCAACTGGCAGGGCATTAAAGTGATTAAAGAATACGGAGAACTGCCGCAAATAAACTGTCATCCCGGACAGTTAAATCAGGTATTTATGAATGTATTGGCAAATGCGATCGACGCCTTGGAAGAAAGCAGCAGCCAAGCCAAAGACACCGGAACTTCTATCTTTCCTACTATTACCATTCAAACTGAAACGATTGATGAAAAGAGCATTTTAATTCGGATCAAAGATAACGGTCTGGGTATTCCCGACGATCAGATTGTGCGTTTATTTGATCCGTTTTTTACCACAAAACCCGTAGGTAAAGGCACAGGTTTGGGTTTATCAATTTCGCACCAAATTGTCGTTGAAAAACACAACGGTAAATTGCAGTGCTTCTCGGAACCCGGTAAAGGTACTGAATTTATCATCGAAATTCCAATTCGTTGACATCAGGACGACGCTAATCAGGCTCTCATGTCCATGAATATAGTTACAGCAGATTCCACATTTATGAACGACACGCGCCTATTGAGCTATCCCCGCCGTAGGGACTTAGCCTCAGCCTTGTCGCTGTTGACTGTTGACGGTGAGCCTAAAAAGTGAAAATTATGCTTATATTTGGTGGCAGATTGAAGGAGACTTTACCAGGACGATGCAGCGCGGAATTGCTATCAGTGGTTTGACGCCTTACTCTAATAGCAATTCCCGTTGCATCGGAATAGTCAAATCTAGTCAACAGTCAACAATTCCCGATGGATAGTTCCACCAAGATTTCTCTAATTTATTTGCGTTAATCTGTGTTGATCTGCCCTCGTCTGCGGTAAAAAATAAGAGAATGTATTAACCGCAGATGACAAGGGATTGACGCTGATTCACGCAGAGGTAGAGAACAGAGATCGGAATAATGTCGATGCTAACAGATTTGATCTAACGCAGTAAGATGCTTCAGGCACACCCTACATATAGCAGTTTTCAACTGAGTCAGGTAATCTCGAGTCAGCGCCCCATTACCGATTATTAATGTGTAGCTGACTCAACTGAAAAATACTATAATTAGGTTCAAGGCACCCCTAATTTACTTAAAAACTAAACTGCGTCCGCAAATTGCCCACAAAAATTGTCGGGTTATTATCGAAATTATTGGCATTGCTGATCGCATAAAATGCTGGCACGATCGAAATATGGTCGGTGAGAGGCAAATAATAAGTTGCCTCAATTTCGTACTGCGTGCCGCCATTTCCTCCGCCAGAAACTAGAAACCTCCGACCGCCAGTAAAGTCAAAAGGTACTAAATATGACACCGTAAGCAAAGCTCCTTCTTTGAACAAATCGGGAAATGCAAGTCCTAACTGATAAGATTGATTTTTGATCGTGCCGTCGGGTCGGTCAGTCTTGGGAAATATATTGGTTTCGGCGTAACCGTAGCGGCCGAAAAGACCAAAGCGGCGAGCGACTAACCAATCGAAATTGAAACTATAAGTATTTGCTGTCGAATTGCCCAGGCGGCCGCCGAAACCGTCATCTGCCACACCGTTTAACGGCTTGCTGTTAGGAGATCCAATTAAGCCACCGATTTGCTGGATGTTGGAACGGCTGTACAGAAAACGCAAGTTAGTCCGATCGCTCGGACTGAATGTTAATTCTGCTGTAGTCGTATTTGTTCCACCAAACAAGCCTTGAGACGGATTGGAAGCGGAATTAAACACGGAAGTGGGCAAAAATTCCGTACTCTCGCCCAAATAGCCAAAACGCAGTTTCAATGCGCGGCCGATATCCCACAAAACCAAAGCACCTGCGCCGCGTTTGGTAGCGGTTAACAAAGGGCTGTTGTTAGAATTAAAGCTGCTCGCACCGTCTACGAAAAAGTTAAACCTATTGTTGTCAAAGTAGCGGTAGAAATTAATCCTCGGCCCGACTACTACTTGGAAGCGGTTGCTAAGGGGGAACCGATAGGAAAGTTCTCGCAGGGTAACTTCATTGGGATTCACCCCAGCAGTCTGGTCGAGAAAAGGAGTGCCAAAGGTATTGAACAGGCCCGTAGAAGTATATTGATTGGCTGGAGAATTGCCGTTACCTACAGCTAGCTGTGTAATCAATTCGTCTTTCCCTGTAAAGGAAGTAGTGAGGGTTAACCAAACTAACTGGCTGAAAGTGATTTCTGGGTCGTCCACTCTCTGCACAATGGGTCTGTTGGTGACAGGATCGCGTCCGGCTACTCGATCGAGCGGAGCAGCATTTCCATTTGTTGCTTCAACTCGGACTCGATCGCCTGCAAAAGCTCCAGTCAGGTTAAACCAAGCAAATGCGTTTAATTTAGTGGTAGTTGAAAATTGATTGGCTTCCAATTCGGCAGTGCGGGCTTCTAAAGCATCTACTCGACCGCGCAATGTAGCTAATTCTGCTGCAAATTCTTCTTGCAATCTTTGCAAAGCAAGTAAATCTTCTCGCTTGACTAAATTACCAGTAGAACCGCCAAGTTGTTTGGTAATTTGGTCTAAGCAAGCGTTTAATCCGGCGGCGAATTCATACCGAGTCATTGCTCGATTGCCTCGGAATGTGCCGTCTGGATATCCCGCAATGCAGCCGTATCTTTCTACTAAGGATTGCAAGGCTTGAAAAGCCCAATCTGTCGGCCGCACGTCGGACAGTTGGGAAACAGAGGTGACTTGTGCTGCGTCTTCTTGTATGCTGAGGTCATCAGCGCTGCCCGTCTCGCTGCTGATGTCGGCAACTTTGCTGGCTTCAGCAACTTGTTGAGACTGAGGAGAGTTTGCAATTTCTAACTTCTTTGGGGGCAATTCGCGAATTGCCTCTGTTATTTCTGGGGCTGTTGTTGTACGATCGACTTTTGCTATATCTGTTTGGGGTAAAGCGCGATTAACCCATGCTGCATCTGTTTCGGGTAAAGCCGGATCGACTGCTGCATCTGTTTCGGGTAAAGCCGGATCGACTGCTGCATCTGTTTTGGGTAAAGCCGGATCGACTGTTGCTATATCTGTTTGAGGTAAAGCACGATTCACCCATGCTGCATCTGTATCGGGTAAAGGGCGATCGACTGCTGAGTTAGTCTCTGCTGCGGCGATCGCCACTAACGGCGGTATCTCAATCTTACCTGCTGCCAGCGCTGCGTTTGGGTTAGCCTCCGGGAGGGCACTCGCTTCTAGCGCAACTTCTGGAGTTGAGGTATCCTGAATTTGAGCTGTTGCGGAGATCGGCCCCAAAGGCACTGCAGCACCAGAAATCAAGAAAGACAGCCAAAAAGCTTTAACGGAGGTTGCATTATTCACCATAAAACTCACACCACTTATTGAAAATTAAATCTGGCCCATGTTAACCGATAAGCTTGCTTGTAAATGTAGTTGGTTTAACAAATTCTTATAAATAGTTAAAATTATTTTAGGAAGCGAGCAATTCCCAATCACTAATGACTGAAGACTACTGACTCCTGACTAATTCCCCAAATGAAGTTTTTATTAGTTACAGATTTAGACAACACGCTAGTCGGAGATGACGCAGCAACTCAAGTTTTCAACCAGCGCTTGCAATCACAGCGATCGCAAATTTGTTTGGTTTACGCTACCGGGCGTTCTTATGCTTCAACTTGCGAATTAATTGCCCAAAAGCAACTGCTAGAACCAGACTATTTGATCGCAGGTGTAGGCAGCGAAATTTACCAAGACGGAACCCTCGACTTAGATTGGGCGGAATATCTTTCTCAAGACTGGGATAAAATGGCGATCGCCTCTTTAGCTCAGCAGTTTTCCCAGCTTACACCCCAATCCCTAAAAGAACAAAATCCTTGGAAAATCAGTTATTGTTTGGAACCAGCAGCAGAAAATAGTTCGATTGTCCAGACTTTGCAGCAAAAGTTAACTGAATCGGGACTGCCAGCTCAAATCATTTTTAGCAGCAATCGTGATGTGGATATTTTACCGCAAACTAGCAATAAAGGCAATGCCCTTACTTATTTACAAAAGCGCCTACAAATTCCATTTGAGGCAACATTAGTTTGCGGTGATTCTGGCAATGATATCAATATGTTTGAACAGGAGGTCCGGGGAGTAATCGTGGCTAATGCTCTGTCAGAACTCTTAGAATGGCATCGCGAATTTGGCACTGAAAATCATTATTTAGCTGGTTCTGCTTGCGCTTGGGGAATCATGGAAGGAATGGCATATTTTTGGGAATTTTGATTGCCAAAAATTCGGTTTGGTTTGTACTGAGGACTTCATTCCTCATACAAATCACAGGACTGAAGTCCTCAGTACAAACGCACCCGAAGCACCCCAAGTCCTGCAAACCGTTAAAATCTGTTCAGGAATCTCAACCGCGTATCGATCGAACCTGCGAGTTGCGATACCATCAGCGTGTACTGCTTTATCAAACCTAATCGAACTTAACTTTAGTTACCTCAAGCAAGGTGAAGTTTATTTCCTAACCCTGTGGGTTAGTCGGCTATCCGCCGATCGCCAAAGGTTCTATAGTTAAGTTTAGCGCCTCAACCTAAATTAATCTCTCTAGAAAAACTGATCTTTCTAGATCGAGAAGATGTAGGTTTAGCCCACTATTTGCCCCTTTAGTTCAGTTCGCGAACGCACCGCCACATGGAACAAAATACTTTACCCGTAGAGGTGATTCTCTCTCACCCCCGCCAATATTTAGGTAGCATTCGGCTGGATTGGACGCCACAACCGGGGAATTATCTAGATTTAGAGGGACAAACCTACGCTGTTTTGGAACGCCACCACCGCTATCAACTCAAATCCGGCCGGTACCGACTGCAAAAAATTGCCCTGTACGTGCAGTCGGCCACACCGCCGACGGAAAGAACTTTTGTAAGCGGCATCTGGGTTATCGGAGATGCTAGCTGCCGTTTTAATGCTCGATCGGAAATTCTGCGCTGTGCTGTCAATCCCAATGGCCCGTGCAACTGCTGTTGCGATTACCAAAAGTCTTGAAGCATCGAGTCAGTACACAATTCCACCTCGCCCAACCGAGAGAGCCGAGAATCTCGGCGTCTCCCTCATTTACCAGAAACTATCAAAACCAACTAGCAACTCTCGAATCAAATTTAACTTCTTCAGGCAGGCAGTAATCTATCTTTTGATAGCTGTGCAGCACCTCGCGAATTCCAGTATGAATCAAATTTTCTATGTGCAGCAACTGCTCTGAAGAACAGCGAACCTGAACTGTTTGGTTTGACACAGACTCGCCGGAGTCGAGCGCAGTATATCTATTAGGAACTCGGCTGAGCACATAAGCAATTAAATCTTGTCGCAATCCCGAAGGCGAAAAAGCTTGTTGGTAGGGGTGCTTCGGATAAGACTCCAAGATAATTTCTACTTCCTCTGTGACTACAGCTAAGGTAATATTGACAAGATTTTTCTGCATTTTCCCTGTCCCCAAACACTCGTTAACTAATATTTTTGCGGTCGTTCTCGATCTGGTCTGATTTCTCATGAATTTTAACCGGCTAATACCGCCAATCGTTCTTCGGTAATCGCCAGCTCAAACTCGGAACTTACCTCTTCTATAACCCGCAGCACGTAGCAGGGAATCTTGTCGGATAAAATAGCACATGGCACCCTACCAGTGTGAATTTCTAAGACTGCTTCTGCAGCAGCTTCAAACATCAATCGCTGTCCCGGAAACATCACTCTTTCAAAGTACCAATTAGGAATGTTCCCAATCCGAACCACCTGAACTAGGTTGGTAACATTTGCGTAATAGCACAGAAGCTGGTTGTTACCTTTATAAGATAGCCGATCGGACATTTAAAAATCTCCACACTCTTTCAAAAACTAACTGAGACTTGGCTTTGGCTGTTAGTGGCAATTGCGAGTTTGGCTATCGAGCAAACGACCGACTTATTTTTGGGGTGTTATTCGAGAGCGCCAATCACATCTTCAGTTATTAATTTTTGTAGCATTGAGTTATCCTGCCAACACTTAGAGGTCTGGCGCAGAAACTCCGTTTTTCCCGGTTAAAAAACCCGGTTTGTTTGGTATGCAGGGCTTAGATCCTGACTTATTTAGGTTGGTTGTGCTGTGGCACCAGTTAATCGAAAGTACCGTCACTTTCCCGAACTCTCCTGACAACAGGTTCGCTCTTTGGCAGCGGAACCGTGCTGAGAGTGCGATCGACCTTCTGATCCAGAGCTTGGGGTAAACTTTATCTAAAAAATATGAGGAAATTATGAAGATCATCATTTTTTTTGATAAATATACTTTGGCCGAAGCAGAGATTACAAGAGTTAGGCAAAAACCTGGTTTTTTAGCCAAAAACTTGGTTCCATCTGCGACCATGGGTTAAAAAACCCGGTTTCTCAGGGAACTCTGCGTAAATCTTGGATTAGCAGGCTTCAGCCTGGTTTTTTACCCAAAAACTTGGCTGCATCTGTGATTCCTGGTTTAAAAAATCGTTCTTGAGGCAAGTGTGCGTAACTTCTGGAGGAGTTATTCTGGCTGTAAATACGGTGATAGCCGATCGGCATTGCAGGTAACAAAAAAACCCGACTCCCTGAGATCATCTCTAGAACTTCTAGGGAATCAGAGTTTAAATTAACCAATCACCGATCCATCTCAAAGCTAAATCAAAAAAATGAGGAAATTATGAACATAGCCGGAAAAACTAGGACTTTCCTGGACGCAGAAACCCGGTTTCGTAACAATTGCGTGATGTTCGCAAGAATCAAGAGAACGAGATAGCAGATTTTCGATGGTTATTCAGCTTTAATGCCCTTGATTCTTCCGTCGGAGAGGGCCGACTTTGTTTGTCTAGTAGGGGTTTCAAATGCCGAGTTTGATATGCTATCTGCGATGTATTTTACCCCAGTTTAAAACAACGGTTCCCAACCCAGAATTTCCGCCACTTGCTGTGCCAAACTCAAAGGATCGAAAGGTTTGGCAATCACCCCCCCTACCCCCAAATCAGCAAATTCGCTCAAATCCATCGCCTGCACCTTAGCCGTCAGGAAAATCACCGGAATCCCCCGAGTAGCAGTATTGTTTTGCAGCAAACCAAACAGAGTAAGTCCGTCCATATCCGGCATCATCACATCTAACAAAATAGCGTCAGGGAGGTGAGTTTCAGCTAAAAGCAATCCTTGGCTGCCGTCGGGGGCGCTTAGTACCGTCCAGCCGCCTAAATGTTCCAGACAGGCCTGAATCACGCTGCAGAGGTTTTTTTCATCATCGATGACCAAAATGCGCTTTGGTGACATAATTAAAACTCAAATTTTAAATGAATCATGGTAAACCGAAAAAGGACTTACGCACCCTGGCTCATCAACCGGGTTTCTTGACAGATATAGCAGAAGGAAGAAGCAATAAAATTAAGAGTTTCAGCACTTAAGAACGTCCTAATCGAGCGAGGTTGCTATATTTTGTCACTCACCTACTGAAACCCTGAACAGAAAACTCGGCCTATCAGCCGGGAGCATCTCATATTTGTAAAAACACTTCTGACTCTTTCCTTCTGACTCTTTCCTCCTGGCTCCTGGCTCCTAATTCCAATTTTGGGCTTGGCTGCTTTCATTGAGATGCTCCCTATCAGCCTCCCAAAATCATCCTACCCGCGTGCGTTGCCAGGAACTTGAGGTTTCGCGAACTCCGATAGAAGCAATCTCAAACATCCAAACTTTTTCCCCCTTCGCCTTCCAACGGTGCAGGCACTGTGAAATAGAAACTGCAGCCTTGTGAGACAACACTTTCGACCCAAATTCTGCCGCCGTGCTGCTGTACTATGCTGCGACAGATAGCCAAACCCAAACCCGTACCTCCTTTTTGGCGGGAGTCAGAAGCATCAACTTGTTGAAACCGTCCAAAGATAGTTTCTAGTTTATCTGCAGGAATCCCCCGCCCTCGATCTTTGACTTCAAATAAAACCCGTGAAGCGTAGCCATCCCGTAGGGAATCGCCCAAATCTTCAACCCTGACAGTGACTGTACTCCCTGGAGCGGAGAATTTAATCGCATTGCTCAACAAATTTACCAGCAGTTGAACGATTCTGTCCGGGTCAGCCCAAATTTGGGCTGTTTCGGGCAAAATCGACAAATCAATATTATTTTCCGCAGCCAAAGAAAGTACAGCTTCTGCAGACTTCCGCATCAAAACCTGGGCATCGCACCACTGCTTGACGAGGATAACTTGGCTCGAATCGAGCCGCTCTAAGTCGAGAATATCGTTTACCAAACGCACTAACCGTTCGGTATCGCTCGAAGCGATTTCTAACATCTGTTTGGCAGTTTCCGGTCGATTTTTCAGTACCCCAGCCGCCAGCAAACCTAAAGAACCGCGAATGGAGGCAAGCGGCGTTCTCAGTTCGTGGCTGACAATCGAAATAAACTCATTTTTCATTTTTTCAATTGCCCGACTTTCTGTGACATCTGTGACTGTGCCGACGTGACCAATTAGTTGAGATCGGTCGGAAAAAATCGGAGCTGTTTTAAGCCGACAAAACCGGATTGTTCCGTCTCGCTGAATGTGGCGGAATTCGCAGGAAAATTCCCCATCTAGCGATTTTGATTCCGACCACTTAGACAGAATTAGTTTGAGATCTTCGCGGTGAACAAACCGCATCCAGCCGTTTCCTAAAGCTGCTGCCGGTGTGAAGCCACCAATTGCTTGACAGCGAGGATTTGTATAGGTACATTTCCCCTCAGTATCAATTTTGAAAATGCCCACAGGGGAACTCTCGCTCAGAGAGCGAAATAAAGCTTCGCTTTCCCGGAGTTCTGCTTGAGAGCTTTCTAGTTCTCTGGTTCGCTGCAAAACTCGCATTTCTAACCGTTCGTTGAGCTGTTGGAGGGCTGCTTCAGCAAGTTTACGATCGCTAATATCGCGGTGCACTGATACCCAGTGGGTAAACTCACCATTTTCGTCCGCTATGGGCACAATGCTCATTTCTACCCAAAATTCCGTCCCGTCTTTGCGGTAATTGATCGAGTCAACCCGCACAGGCTGCCAGGTTTTCAAAGCTGTCCGAACTAGATGGAGACTGGCCCGGTCTGTTTTTTCTCCTTGCAAGATGCGCGGCGTTTTGCCCACAACTTCTTCTAGCGTATAGCCGGTCATCCGCGTAAAAGCTGGGTTGACATAAATAATTCGCGGGCCCGGTTCCTCAATCGGTTCAGCTTCGGTAATTAACACGGCGTCGTTAGTGGTGGTGACTGCTGATTCCAACAGGCGCAACTGCAATTCTCTAGCTTTGCGATCGGTAATTTCTGTAACTGTCCCCACCATCCGCACTGCATCGCCGGCTTCGTTGTAAAAAAACTTACCTTTTCCCTCGATCCAGTGAATGCTGCCGTCGGGCCAAACCACGCGGTATTCCAGAAAGTAATCTGCTCGCTGGGCAAGGGTCTGATTTATAGTATTATCCGTATTTTTTAAATCTTCTGGGTGAATGCAAGCTGCAAAACTTTGATAAGTTCCCGCAAAAGTTCCCGGGGCCAACCCAAACAACTCTTCGTGTTCCCTCGACCAAACAATGCGATTTTTCTGCAAGTCCCAGTCCCAAAATCCGATTTTGGTAGCCGACAAAGCTAAGCTAAGCTGCTGATTCGTTTTGCGCAACTCCATGCTAGTAATAGCAACCCGTAGTTCTCGGGCTATTTCGATTTCGCACCGCTGCCAAGGCAAAGATTTTAACCTCACAGTTTCTTGCCACAAGTCAAAGGAATTGCGAGGAGACAGCGGCTGGCTGCCATCCGGTTTAAGTTCTATTTCCCAGTCTGGTTTGCCGGCCCAGTTGACAGTTTGAATTGTTTCTGGACGGAACCACAAAATGTAATAATTTTGCATCTCGGACATGGCAAGGACCAGCAAACCGCTAGCAACTTCTTTAAACTTATGGGAGGGCGGATACAGTTTTGAGAGAGAATCTGTATAAAAAATATCATTATTTATTTGAGTTTTTATCCAAGCAATTAAGTTTTCGATTTCTAGCAATTCCGGGGTTTTGCCGATGGTTGTTAAATTTTCATTTGCACACACAACTCCACCAGTAGCGCCCACTAAGGTCAGCAATTCATCTCCGGATTTAAGTAAACCTTCTACAAACCAGTGTGATTGAGAAATTTTGGTAATAAACTTATGGCAATTTTCTTTTAAATAAATTGCATATTCCCAATTTTCGCTATCTTGTTTGTAGCTAAGTTCTAGATTCACAAACTTTGCTAGCAGTTCGCAAGCCTTTCTTGTTTCGTAGTTGACATACTTTCGTGTTGGGTGGTGACAGGCGATCAATCCCCAGAGTTTTCGATCTTTGATTAATGTCAAGGTCATGCTAGCGCCAACGTTCATATTTTTGAGATATTGAACATGGCAAGGGGAAACTGCTCTCAACAAAGAGAAGCCCAGATTCAGGGGGAGACCTGTCAGCGGATTGCAGTGAGGAATTAGTTCTATCGGCTGACAGTTAATATCGGGAATAAACCGAATTAAATTCATGTTGAACAGCTTTCTTGCCTGGGGAGGAATATCGGTAGCCGGATAGTGCAGTCCCAATAAAGGAGCCAAACTTTCTACTTTGTCTTCGGCGATAACTTCCCCCGCACCGGTGGTATCAAATTGATATACGATCGCTCGATCGAAGCCGATCATCCTCCGCACTTCTTCCACTGCTGTCTGACACAGCACTTGCAGGTTGGGTGTTTTGTGGATTTTGTCGATCGGCTCTTGGACTAAATGATAGCAATTAAAACTATCGCTAGCTTTTGGGCAAACAACCGACTCTAATTCAACAATTAATGCTGAACTAGATTGATGCAGCGTTCCATGAAAAAAAGACTGGCGGTTTTGACTTTTGAAGGATAATTTGATACCGTTAGAGTGATGGCTGTTTTCAAATAAAGCTTTTTCTATAGCTTCAATTTCCTCAGCCTCGACAAATTCATGTAAAAATTTGCCCAAAAGTTCTTCGGGGTAAATTCCGAGTTCCTCAAAAGTATTGTTGCTAACTTGCAAAATTTTCCACACAGGAGATTCCAGAACCAAAAGCATACCGTGAGGTTGAATCGAACCCTGGGCGTAAATTAGTTCGCAGTCGCTGTTATTAAAAGTGCCTGTGTCTGAGGGCAATACCATTGCTTTCATCTGATTAATACTTCTCTAAATTAGCCTGTGTTCTCGATCGGCGGCCCAGCATCAATTAATAGCACCGCGTCGGAATCACAGAATCTAACAACCCCAAGTCTTGGCTAAGGCTTCCTGATTTGTTTCGGACACGCACTGCCTATTTGCTCTTAGTTATCCCATTTAAAAAAAGAATACAACTGTAGGTACGTGCTCGAAACCCATATCTCATCAGTCATTCCCAGTTCTTCAATTCTTTAATTCTTTAAATTTTAAAATCTAAAATGGGATTAGCGCTTTGCCTGAGCCAGTCTGTTTCTAAGTTGAGTCCGCTCCAAACGATTCAGGAGGCGAGCAATTAATTCCGGTTTGACGATCGGCTTGTTCACGTAGTCGTCAGCACCTGCGACAAACATTTGGCGCACGATTTCCGACTCGGAATGAGCTGTCAAAAATAGCACGGGGAGCTTGCTCCAGCGCAAATCGTTGCGAACTGCCAAACACAGCTCGATACCGCTGTAACCGGGCATCTCCACATCTAAAATTAGCAAATCCGGACAAGTTGTTTCGAGTACCTCCCAGAACTTTTCGGGATCGTCCAATGTTGTTACTTGAAATCCCCAAGGTTGTAGAATCACTTGCAGTCCAGCTAATAGATGCACGTCATCGTCTACCACCATAACTTTAGCTTCAGCAGGGCCAGTCTGGTCGAGCAGTTGGGCGACTGCTTTGAGTATATCTGCTGGGGGGATAGATTTGTGCAAAAAGCCGGAAGCTCCCAAACGAGCAACTTCTATTCGATCGCTCAATTGATTGTGTCCGCTAAAAATCATCACCGGAATTTCGGGCTTTTCACTGCGGAGTTCGGCTAAGAGAGAAAGTCCGTTTTCCTGAGATCGGGAAAATGTCAAATCCAGCAAAATCGCGTCGGGAGGCTGTTGAGAAATCGCATTTCTTGCCGCTTGAGGAGAGTTGGCAACTTCTATCTGGAAGCCGGAACCGGATGCTACTGTTTTGAGTTGATCGCTCCCAAAAGTATCATCATCAACAATCAGCATTCGGCGCGTTTGGGAAACTGCAGGAACCAAATCGCCTTCTGGTTCGAGCGACGGGTGATCGAATATCTGTTTGAGCTGATGCAGAAATCCCTCAATCTGCTGAGCCGTCCCCGGTTTCAAGATGTTTTCAGCCTTGAACAAATGTTCTATCTGGCGCGCAACTTCCGAACCTTTTGGCAGGCCTAACGTTCCCAAAGAACCGACTAATTTGTGAGCTTGGGTCTGGGCTGCCTCGCGCAGTTCGCCTTCCAAGCTTCCGTTGTTCAGTTGATCGATCGCGCGATCGAATATCGCCACCTTTTCGATAAAATTAGCTTTTAAATTTCCCCGCATTTGGGCAATCGCATTCAAGACTTTGAGACGGCGCTCGTCTTTGTTTAATTCCTGGCTCGACCCGCTGGATTCAGTAGATAAAGTCTCTTGAGTTTTAGCAGTTTCTGCCGTTTCCTGCCCAACTTGTTGGCTCTCAATCTCCTCCGGCAGACTTTTGAGCCGATAGCCCAATCCGTATACGGTTTCCACTAAATCTACTGTCATCCCGGCTGCTTTCAGCTTCTGCCGCAGCCCCTTGATGTGAGCGGTAACGGCTTCTTCTTGAGGAAATTCGCCGGCCGACCAAATGCGATCGAGGATGGCGCTGCGACTGAAAATGCGCCGAGGATTTCTCAGGAAAAGTTCTAGCAAATTGTACTCTTTGGGAGTCAAGTGCAGCACTTTTTCGGCATAAGTTACTTCCGTAGTGTCCGGGTTGACTTGCAGTTTTTCCCATCTTAAATTTGTACTCGACAAAGTTGCCTTACCCCGGCGCAGCAAAGCCCTAATTCGAGCGATTAATTCTTCAAGATTAAAGGGTTTGACCACATAATCGTCTGCACCCGCCTCTAAACCTTGGACTCGATCGTTGCTGCTATCTAGCGCTGTCAGCAGTAAAATCGGCATTTGGCAGCCGGACGAGCGCAATTTTCGACACAAACTAATGCCGTCGATTTTAGGAATCAGCACATCCAAAACAATCAGGTCGTAATCGTATGCCTGCACCAAATGCAACGCTGTTTCACCGTCTGCTGCCGCATTCACATTGTAATTGTGAGAGTTCAGCGCTTGAGTTAGCAAACTGACTGTAACTGTGTCATCTTCTACCAGCAGGATTTTCATAAATGTCACCTGTCCTTCCAACTATTCTTGGAACTTTTTATCGTTTTTTGGGGCTAATTAAATAGCCTTACTACAAATGAATTTAACAATTGCCCACCTTCAGTATAACAAGTAGTATTCTTGAAATAGAATAATTGTAAATTATTATTGTAATTTTACTTATTTTACTCTGGTAATATTTCATTAGATTCGGGCTGGGATTTTAGGGCTTTTTGGACTTCAGCGCCTGCTGAATTTTTTGAATCAGATATTGCGAGGAATCTTGATGTTTAACTACGTCTTCCAACTCGGAAACTGCTACTTCGGCGTGTTCTCTGTCTTGAACTAAAGAATCAGCGGTAACATTTTTTATGACTCCCAAAGGTTCTTGGATAGCGGTCAATGAATTGAAATTTTTTTCCGCTATTAATTCTTCCAACTCTAGCAGGGCCATTTCTGCGCGATCGATCTTTATCGTCACGGATTTAGCCACATTAGCACCCGCTCTTGCTGCCTCCGTGAGTTCGTGAACTCGAAGTTTAAAGCGGCTGGCAATTTGCTCCATTTGAGTCCCCAATTCAAAAGTTTTACTTGCCAGTCTGCCAATTTCTAGACTCACTTTGCTCAGACCGCTGGGCTGACTTCCCATTTGATTGGTAACTACAGCGACCTGTACTGCTAAATACCTGACTTGTTCGATCGCCTCCCGGATGGTTCGGGAAGTGCGGTTAACCGTTTCTAAATCATTAGCTATTGCTTTGCCGACGCCTAAAATTTTATCTGTATTGTTGCAAATAGAATTAGCCCCTTGAAAAGTAGCTTGAAACGCTTGGCGACCTTCCGAAGAAATCAGTTTCGCAATCCTCACAAATCGCTGATTCATTTGAGCAATTTCTTCAGCTTGTTTTACCAGTGCCACTTGCTGGGAACTGGGATGGGTATGAAACTTTTCTGCTTGACGTTGGTGGATTTTCAAAAGCTCATTACATTCGTGAAACTTAGCCTGCTCTTGTTGAAGTAGCACCAAATACTTGTGTCTTTCTACTCGGTATTTTTGAATAAGTTTGTTAGCTTGTGCTAACAGTTTAGACTGGGCAATCACTAGAGTATGAACGTCCAAAAGGCGGTGGGTTTGGTCTTCCATTACCACAATAATCGGTTCATAAATCAAGTCTTTGTGCCTGTTGAAAGACGCTTGGACGGCATCGTCAACTTTCCAGTTTTCCGAAAGCAGCAAAGGCGGAATTCTAATAAAATCTAACAAGGCTCGAATCGGGTGTGACCCGTAAAGTTCTACGCGATCGGGAAAACTCATTTGCTCTCGAAATTTGACGCGAGAAATCATGCCCAATACCTGTGATTCATGAGTAATAATGACTCCCGGCAGGTCTGGTTCTTGCTCAAATCTTTCAGCCACTACCTGTCCTAGAGTTGCAGCGCTCACTTGGAAGTCGTGACACGGCAGATGTCCGATCGTGAAATCGGGGGTGAGTTGAGTTGGATTGCTCATTTACCCGGATAGTGTTAAGTACAAGTTAACAAATTATATATTAATATTATACTGGAATAAGATTGTTGAAAGTAGTCAACGACCCAGCACGGAAGTGACTGGGCTTGGGGCCTAAAACTTCATTTTCAGTTGAGCAGCCTGACACCTTTGATGTCTAGGTTTTTTGAGTAATGACACCAAGCGGATGCGTAGCTAGTTCCCTGTTCTGTCGTTAAGGGTTAAACATTTTTATTTGGGTTAAGGACGTGCCATTAGGCGAATCAGCTCACAAAACAAAGGCGCGTGCTAACTTCACCCCAGCAATGGGAGTGGAATTGCTTAGTTTCCATCAACAACCGGGTTCACAAACACAACCAGAAGCGATCGATTATACAGCCGTATCCCTTCCCCCCGTTTCCTCCTACCGCTTTCGCGCTCGTAAAGCGCTAGAGCGCGGGTCACTCGCCCAGAAGAAAGATGAGAACTATAGGGAGAAATTAGCTCTCTGGCTCCGAGGCCTTCTATTAACTACTTTCTGACTACTTTCATCTCAAGTCTGTTGGATCGGCCGCGCCTGCTGTGTCCCAGGTTCCGTCCTGACAACAGGGGCATTCATATTTTGTTCTTTAAAACAACCGGGAAAATATCTAGATTGAAACCAAAAACCTTAAATCGGACTTTGCCGCTAGCAACCTTTGAGGCTGCTTACCAGTTGTTACAGCAAATGGCTGAAATCCCAGGGGCGATTTGGCTCACCGACGATGCGATCGCTGATTCTCAAAATCGGGAAAATTCGTCGGAAAGGTTTGCAGCAGTGGTATCAGAGCATTTTAGCGCGCTGCTGCAGGGCAATCTATTAGATGAGTTCGCAACAAACGGACACAAGCACAGCGAAAAAAATCTCCATTCGCAATTGAATGTGCAGTTGACTTTCGATCCTGGGGCGATCGCCAATTTCCTGTCTCCCCTCGCAGACAAACTCGCAGAAATAACGGGCGCACCCTCGTGGAAAATTGACATTCGCGCCCTCAAACAAGCAATTAACAATATACAGACCAACTCGGCCGTTATTCAAAGTGAATTTACCCTAAATTTGCTGGATATTCTCGCGGCCAATGCCAGCCCAAATAATCGCCTGCCCCTACACAGCCAAACAGAAATAGAGGGAAAATCCGCGCTCAAAGTTATAGATCCAGAAACGCTACAGAGCCAGATTGCCGAAGCCGTCAATCAATTACAAATTGCCAGTCCCTGCATTTCATTTTGTCAGCCAGTAGAAGATGCTTTGCAGCAACAGCTTGAACAAGAGCGACTTTTGAATCAGGTCACAACTCAAATCCGCCAGAGTTTGGAATTGCCTGTAATTTTGTCAAAAGCAGTCGAGCAAGTGCGAGAGTTTTTGGAGGTCGATCGCCTGTTAATTTATCAATTTGAAAAAGTGCCTGCGCCGCACCATGGCGAGTTAGCTAAAAAAATACCTGCGGCGGTTTCTGGGTCGGGCGAAATCCCAGCAAATTCCGGGTCTTACTTGTATTTAGGTCGTGTAACTTACGAAGCTTTAGCTAACGATACTATCTCGTCTGTATTGAATTTTAGTGAAGACGCGCAGTGTTTTACCAATGGAGTCATTGACCGAGAGAAATATCGCAAAGGTTTAACTTTGTGCGTCGCGGATGTGGAAACAACTTACTCTTCGCACCCTTGTTTTTTAGAGTTGATGCGGCGGGCGAAGGTGCGGGCGAAGTTGCTAGTGCCGATCGTAGTTCAAGACGACTTGTGGGGGCTGCTAATTGCCCACCAGTGTACTTTTCGGGAGTGGGAAGAAAGCAAAAAAACATTTTTGCGACAAATAGCAGAACATTTGGCAATCGCCATTTACCAAGCCGAACTTTATGCAGAAGTCCAGCAGCAAAAGCGCACCTCAGAACAGCGCGTAATAGAGCGAACGCAAGAACTGCGCGATGCACTGGTCGCCGCCCAGTCTGCCAGCCTCGCCAAGAGCGAATTTTTGGCAGCTATGAGCCACGAATTGCGGACTCCTCTCACCTGCGTCATCGGCATTTCCGACACGCTGCTGCGGTGGTCTTACGGCAAAGTTGGCAGCAAAGAAGTGCCGGTGCAAAAGCAGCGGCAGTACCTGCAAACTATCCGAGACAGCGGCGACCACTTATTAGAATTAATTAACGATATTTTAGATTTATCACAAGTAGAAGCGGGAAAAGCAATATTAAAAATTAGTGAATTTTCACTTTCTAAATTAGCTTCTCAGAGCCTGCACGCCCTCAAAGAAAAAGCTGCGGCTAAGGGCGTGGAACTGCTGCAAGAACAACGGATCAAACAAGAGTGCGATCGCTTCATGGCTGACCCGCGCCGCTTAAGACAAATTCTCTTCAATCTTTTAGGAAATGCGATTAAGTTTACTCCTAAAGGCGGGCGAGTCATCCTGCGAGTTTGGGTGACAGAAGATAAAAATCGAACGCCGGCATTGCGGCAGACCGGTACTGCACCTGCTGGCAGTACCGCTGTTTTTCAAATCAAAGATACTGGCATTGGAATTCCAGAAAATCAGCGATCGCTTTTGTTTCAAAAATTCCAGCAGTTGGATTCCCCCTACCGCCGCGAATACGGTGGCACCGGTCTGGGATTGGCTTTAACTAAACAGTTAGTAGAGCTTCACGGTGGCGCGATCGAAGTCAACTCTCAAGTTGATGTCGGCTCTACTTTTACCGTTTTTATACCCATCCAAACTCTAACCAAAGATGAATCCACAAAATTCACATATGAAAAATCTAATTCATCTTTACCGCTGCATTATTCTTCGCGGGGCAGCCTCGTACTCGTGGAAGAAGATGAAGAAACTGCTATGCTGATTTGCGATATCCTGACAGCAGCAGGACTGCAAGTGGTGTGGATGATTGAAGGTTCGGCGGCGGTGGAACAAATTGAACTTTTGCAGCCCAATGCTGTGATTGTCGATATGCGTTTGCCCGGTATGAATGGCTGCGAAATAATTCACCAACTGCGCCAAAAATTAGCTACTGAAAATATCAAGATTCTCGCTTTAAGCGCTAATGAAATTCCGCCAGATCAGATATCTTTCGTGACGGCGGGAGCTAACGATTGTTTGGCTAAACCGATTCACCCGGAGCAATTGCTGGACAAGATTATTTCTTTAATGGCTGGGATTGGTAATGGGTAATACAATTTTAGATTTTAGATTTTAGATTTTGGAATGACTCATTGGATATGGGTTGGGATATGGTCTACAGTTACATTCTTTTTTTTGAACTGGTATAATTTTTAATTCCCAATTACCAATTCCCCATCCCCAATTCGCCATGATTAATTGTCAAATTCCTACAGGATTAATTGTTTCTTGTCAAGCACCTGCTGATTCGCCGCTGCACGATCCGATCGTAATTGCGGCAATGGCTCGAACCGCCATCAATCGAGGTGCATCGGGCGTGCGGATTGACACTCCGGCTCACATTGCAGCGGTGCGAAAACAGATATCTGCTCCCATAATTGGGATTTGGAAACAGCAATTGCCGGGATGCGAGATTTACATTACTCCTCGGTTTGAAGACGCGCTGGCGATCGCCGCTTCTGGAGCCGATATTATCGCCGTTGATGCTACTCTGAGAAACCGTCCTGCTGGCGGCGAAGACTTAAAGACATTAATCGGGCAAATTCACAGTGAATTGGGTAAATTAGTGATGGCGGATGTAGATACAATAGAAGCTGCGATCGCGGCAGCCGAAGCTGGTGCAGATACTGTAGCAACTACTCTTTTTGGCTATACTGCCCAGACGGAAAATTTTTCGCCGCCGGGATTTGATTTGCTTGCGGAAATGGTAGAAAAGCTTAAGGTTCCCGTTATCTGCGAAGGCGGGATATCGCGACCAGAAATGGCTAAAAAAGCCTTGGATTTAGGAGCGGTGGCTGTTGTTGTCGGGGCAGATATTACTGGGATCGATCTTAAGGTGACAGCCTATAAGTCGCTGATGGGGGAGTAAGTTCGGCAACGGATTGTTTAACGGATTGTTTAACGGATTTAACGGATTGAAGGAAGTTCGGCAACGGATTGTTTAATGGATTTAACGGATTGAAGGAAGAAGGGAGAAGAAAGATTCGGCGATTTCAATCGCTTGTAGGCACAGGAAACCCCCCAGCTAAGGGTGGGAAATATCGGGCGATTGAAATCGCCCTTATATTAGGGGAAGTTGCTAAATTAGTGCGCCGTTGATAAAGCTGCTAACTACAGCCAAGGCGATCGCCCCCAGTACCGCGCTCCAAAGGCCCATCCGCAAACTAAATCCTTCAACTAACTTCGCAGCCGAGGCAAAAACAATCACGTTCATTACAAAAGCAAACACGCCGGAAAGCAATCCCAGCGTCAGTAGGTTCGGCACGAAAAAAACTGCTTTCAGAATTGGCAAAATTAAAACATTCAACATTCCCAAAACCGCAGCGGAAATTACTGCTTTCGGTGTGCTGTCAATTTCTACGCCGATCGGGAGTTGAGAAATTAGCAGCAAGCTGCTGCCCGTCACCAGCCAAGCAATCAAAAAATCGATCGGTTCCACAGCGCCCCTACCTCCTTAACAGTTGAATTGTCAGAAAAACCTGATATTTAAGGTCTAACATAATCAACAAATCCGGCTGATTCGTCTGCCAATCGACAGAATTTATGTCTATTACTAAAGAGTTAGGAGTTATAATCCCTGTAATCATCTGCCAAATCATCCGGATGGGAACCATATCAACCTGTTAGTTGAATAAAAAGAGCAGATTAATTAATATGGCTGGCGATTTTTCTTTTAACTCTAAAATCCGATTCGACAAAAATGGCTTGGACAATCCTGCACGGCAACGCAGCCGATCGCTCCAAGTTATGATTTTTATGCTGCTCGTCACTACCTTGGTGACGCTACCGATATTTCGTCTAGCCGAACTGCAACTGGTACAGGGAGCCTACAACCGACAGCGGGCGGAAAATAACCGCATTCGCCCTGTTTCAGTCCCAGCGAATCGCGGTCAAATTTTAGACCGCAACGGCAAAATTTTTGCGGCAAACCGCGTATCTCGATCGGTCTATGTGTGGCCAAAAGAGCGATCGGCCAAGGAGTGGCAAGAGATCGCCACTACACTGGGCCCGATCGTCAAACTTCCCGCAGCCGAAATTATCAAAAAAATCGATGGAGTGGGCTACAGATCAGCCCTGCCAGTGCGAATTAGTAAAGATATCGATGTCGCTACTTTCGTCGCGTTGGGAGAACAAGCTAATACTTTGCGGGGAGTTGAAATTCGCGTAGAATCGAGCCGAGACAATCCCAACCAGCAATTAGCAGCTCACCTTTTGGGATACGTCGGCGAAGCTAGTTTAGATCAATTAAAAGCTAATCCTGCATATCCGATGGGAATGATCGTCGGTCAAATGGGAGTTGAAAAATTAGCCAATTCAACTTTAGAGGGCGTTTGGGGAAACCGTTTAATCGAGGTAAATGCTAAGGGCGAGGAAATCCAAGATTTAGGTGTAAAAGATCCTATTCCCGGCAAACCGGTGCAGCTAACTTTAGATTTAGATATGCAGAAAACTGCGGAAAAAGCTTTGGGCGATCGCTTAGGCGCTGTTGTGGCGATCGACGTGAAAACCGGAGCTCTTTTAACAATGGCTAGTTGGCCGACATTTGACCCCAATATTTTCACCCGCAAGGTGACTCAAAAAGAATGGGATCGGCTGCAAGGGCCAGACAAACCATTTTTAAATCGGGCAGTTCAAGGTTATCCAGTCGGCAGCACTTTTAAGATTGTAACTTCTGTAGCCGGGATGGAGTCGGGCAAGTTTTCTCCTGACTCGACTTTGGTAAGTTCTGCTTCAATTAACATCGGCGGAATTTCCTTTAACGAACACGGCGCCGGTTACGGCGTTATCGGTTTCCGCGATGCTTTAGCCTACAGCAGCAATACGTTTTTCTATCAAGTAGGTATGACTGCTGGGCCGGAAGAAATGGCAAAATGGGCTAAAAAAATGGGCATTGGCGGTACTATTAATTTAGATCTTTTGGGGATAGACGGCGCCAATCACGGTCAAGTGCCGATACCAGCAGAGAAAAATAAAATGTATGGGGAAGATTGGTACGTGGGCGATACAGTAACAATGGCGATCGGTCAAGGTTTGGTACTTTGTACTCCCCTAGAACTGGCTGTGATGGTGTCAACTATTGCCAACGGTGGTTGGCGAGTGCAGCCACATTTGTTGGCTTCTCAAACCAATACGCCTGTTACTCAAAAAGTTTCAACAGGTATTAAGCCGGCAACTTTAAATGTCATTAAACAAGGATTGATTGAGGTGGTGAAAAAAGGTACAGGCCGCGGCTTGAATGACGGTACTATTCCTTTAAGTGCGGGTAAAACGGGGACGGTGGAAATGCCCGGTCATCCTGACAATTCTATGTATGTGGGTTTTGCTCCTGCTGACAAACCTGAAGTTGCGATCGCAGTTATAGTTGAAGGCGGCGGATATGGTGCTGTATCGGCGGCACCAATTGCTCACGAGGTATTTAGAACCTATTTTCAAAAGCAGGGTTTTAAACCTACTAATAAGCCTCTATAGTCATTAGTTAATAGTAGACTGTTGACTGTTGACTGTTCTCATTTTGTCCCATACTTCGATCGCACTTTTCTTGATATCTTAGAAAAGTGCGATCGATCAAAAATTTTCCCCTACCAATCGTCTCACTTCCACGGTCGATAAATTCATCATTTGCGCCACCTGTTCCAGATTCATGCCAGAATTTAAGAGTTGAGTTACGAGCTGGCGCAATGTTGACTCCGCGGCCAGTCGTGCTTGTTGCTCAGCCAGTCTTCCCTGGTTTTCTTCCTTGTGAGTCTTCAAAAACTCACCCGTTTCAGGAACTCTAAACCTCAATTCTCCTGAAATTAGATGCAATTCCAGTCCCAGCACTTCACTGAACAACCACAGCGTATCGAAAGCGATATTGTTGGCTGCAATCGGCTCATACTGATTGTTTATCAAACGTACTCCCTGTAAAATCGGATTTAGGTAATCTCCCGACGGATCGTGCTGAAAATATTCCCTAACTCCCAAAGCCCGATAAATTTCCGGTTTAGTTTCTTGGTCTTTCGTCTGAGTTGTTTCGGAAGTAATTTCTAACACAAAATCGGGAGTAATTCCCCCTTCTTCCCAAACTTTATAATTATCCCTTTTGCGGTTGGCAACTCCAAACACCACATAAACATCCGGGGCCACAACTGCCTGGTTGTTCCCTTCTTCATAATATATGAAAGAATTGGCTGACACGTAAACATCAGAACGTTCTTGAAAATAAAGCTTGACAGCTTCTACGCTGTAAGTCATGTAATCGCGCGTGATGTCGCTTTCAGCCATCGGCTCTCCGTCGCTGCTGGGATATTCAATTTCTACTTGTTCGACTTGAGTTAAAATTGTCATTTTTCAATTTTCCTCAAACGTTATTAATTTAATGGTAGCATTCTGTCGGAGTTGGGAAAAGTTCGAGATTCCTCAAAAAAATTAACAGCCATAAGGTACGCAGGGAGCACGCTAAATAATTAGGTTCTGCGTCCTGGACTGTAAGGCTGGTAAGATGGTGTACAGATACAGACTATTTAAATTTTAATTAATCCCTCTGTCTAAAATAATCATTTCGGAACCAACAACCGGACTTCTAGCTATTAACTTGCCTTCCCTATTCGCAATTTCTAACTTGCTGAAATCGAGTGAGTTAGCCTCCTTCCACATCTTCGTGGCTAGTTGATTTTGCTCAACTTCGCTGAGTTTGTACCAATCTTCAGCGACTTTTACTGTCAAAATGCTGCTGGAAAAATTAGCTTGAACAGACTCAACTAAACTGCCGCCCAGTCGATTCTTAATGTCAGTAACTTGATTTTGAATCGCAGCAATCAGAGACTGTTCGGGCGTCAGCGGCGGCGGTGGGATAAGTTCTACTGGTTGGGGTTTTTCTGGAGCCACTAAATCGGGCAACTTGCTTTTGAATTTAGCAGAGATTGGCTCAGATGGTACGATCGCCTCTGGCGATTGCGGCGTTCCCGACGCCATAAAATCGTCAAACGTTGCCGGCGATTGCTGCGCTGCTGGCACAGGCACTTTTGCTACTTTCTCCGGCGGTTTTGCTGAGAAACTGTTGAAAGTTAAACCGACTGCAACGATCAGAATTGCTGCTATAGCGGCGTTTAAAATTGGATCGGACAGCTTCTGGTTCGTAGATGGTGGCAGTAGCGATCGCACTAGCCGTACAATACTTTGCCAAAGTACACCGACGTTCTGTAAAAAGCTCCCTTCCCTGCGTTGGGATACAGGCTTTTTATCAACTTTTACAGCAACTTTTGGCGGCACGCTGTTAACTTCTGCTGCAACAGCGGGATGAGTTACTGTTGCTGAGTCAGAAGCGGTGGGCGCGATCGGCTTTTGGGTCTGCAACGGGGGTTCTGCTGCTATTTTTTTCCCTTTTTTTCCCAAATTCCCAATCGAGGCAATCAAAGCATTGATTCTCTGATTTTTGGGAACAGCGCTGCTGGCATTTTGAGTTTTGCTGCCAGTGGGGGCAGACTTTGCAGCCGAATCAACCTGCGGTGTCGGAGATTGAGAGGGTTCTGGAATTGACTGGTTTAGTTGTTCTTCTGACATTTTCTCTGCCTTGGGGCGTTGCAAATATATCTAAAAGCGATAAATTTTTAGTTGAGCCATCTCAACCTTAATTTATCATTTCATTAGTTGTAACTGAATCAAAATGAGCATCAAACGCCGTCACTTTCTAATTTTAGGCAGTCTCAGCAGCTTAGGTTTTGCCGGAATCTGGAAAATGTTTCAGCTTCGGACTTCCTGGGGTACGGACACCGATGCTGCTGTGGCTTCTAACGTTGAGGCAGAAAGGACGATCGTCCCTTTGCCGGCCTCACCGCCTATTTTACGCTTTATTTCGGTGGCCGACACAGGTACCGGCGCTGAAGGTCAGTATGCTGTGGCTGAGGCGATGGCGCAATATCACCGGGAAAACCCTTTTAATGTTGCTGTTCTCGCCGGCGACAATATCTACAATAACGGCGAATTTGAAAAAATTAATGCTGTGTTCGAGCAACCTTATGGGCCGTTATTGCAGCAAAACGTAAAATTTTATGCTTGTCTGGGAAATCACGACATCCGCACTGGTAACGGCGACCAGCAAGTTAAATATGCGGGTTTTAATATGCAAGGTCGCTACTATACTTTTCGGCGCGAGCCGGTACAGTTTTTTGCTTTAGATACCAATCACAATGCTGACTGGGAAAATCAGCTTGCTTGGCTGGAAAAAGAGTTGAGTCAAAGCACGGCACCTTGGAAAGTTGTGTTCGGCCACCACCCGATTTATTCCTCTGGCGTCTACGGATCGAATCAATCTTTTATTAAGACTTTCACGCCTTTGTTTCAAAAGTACGGCGTGCAGCTTTATATCAACGGACACGAACACAGTTACGAACGCACTCGCTCGATTAACGGTACGACTTATTTAATTTGCGGGGCCGGCGCGGGTACTCGTCCGGTGAGTCGTTCTGAGTGGACGGAGTATTCTGCTAGCCGCCTGAGTTTTGCGACGTTTGATGTCTATGAAGACCGGATGTTTGTCAGTTCTATCGGTACTGACAAACGGGTTTTTGACCGAGGGGTGATCCAAGTGCGATCGGCTTAATTTAGATTATATTCAGGAGGCAACAAAATGAATAGGGGTTGTAGAGCCAATAAAACTGGTTTTGTTTTAGAAACAACTGTAGAAGGTACATTGAGAGGCCACGGATATCTCGAAATATGTCCCCAGTTGCCGAAAAAGCGCAAGCTAGACTGGCTCTTAATCTCTACTGAAAATCCCAAGCGATATGCTAAACAGGTTTATATCGGGTCTAGCATTTATGAAACTGAAATAAATGTCGATTTTTACATTGTTAATTCCGGTGGGTTTCCTTTGGGTCTAATTGTTGAGTGCAAGTGGCAAGAAGACAAAGGTTCAGTAGACGAGAAGTATCCTTACCTCAATTTAAATATTAAAAATTGTTATCGGGTGCCAACTATTGTTATAGTGGGCGGTGACGGTATGAGGCAAGGTTCGATCGACTGGTTTAAAAAACAAATTCCTGAAAATCAAAATCTGTTGGCAGTTCACAAGCTCGAAGGTTTTATTACCTGGGCTAACAAATATCTGTAACAGGACTTACGCAACTTTGCCGCGTGTGCGGCTACCACGTATTGCTCCTACAAAATATGCTTAATTAGAGACTTTGCTTAAGTAAGATTTAAAATGAATGTATTAATAATTCTTTGATTTTTCCGCGCTTAAAACTATTAGAGTTAATGCCCCTAGATGCTGATATTTCACTGAGTTTTGGAAGAGATTTATTTGGAAAAATTTGAGTATCGCTATAAATTTCTTCGATAAAATCACAGTTAGAATTAGACAGCATAACTTTCACGCCCCGTACTGCAAGTTCGGCAAAAATATCTCTCAGTTTAAGCTGTTCCGATTCTTTGAAATTATCCCGGCTGTAAGTAGTGAAGTTACTGGTGGCACTGATTGGATAATAAGGCGGGTCAAAATAAACAAAGTCTTCGCTGCTGGTAGCAAAATCCAAAATTTCCTCGAATTTTCTGACTTCAATTTGAGCGGGCGCGAGTAAAGATGAGACCGATCGCAGTAAATCTGCTTGACAAATGTTAGGATTTTTGTATCGACCTATGGGAACATTAAATTCACCTTTTGAGTTTTCTCTGTAGAGGCCGTTGTAACAAGTTTTATTTAGGTAAATCAGGCGTGCTGCTTTTTCTGTATCTGTTTTGTAGGAGCGCGATCGCACCCAGTAATAATAATCTTTATTGTCCTTGGTATGTTCTAACTGATGCTCCTCTAAAAGTAGAATCAGCTCCTCAACTTTATCCCTGACACAGCGATAAGCATTAATCAACTCAGGATTAATATCTGTTAAAACAGCTTGCAAACCCGGGTGCTGCTGTGCTAAGTAAAAAAATACAGCTCCGCCGCCCAAAAAAGGCTCGTAGTAAGTGGTGAACTTTTCAGGAAAATAAGGTTGATATTGTCCAATCAACCGAGTTTTGCCTCCAGCCCATTTCAGAAAGGGACGCGGCAAGACGAAAGAAGGTGCGGAAGCAGACATTTATCTAGAAATAACGGCCCTATAATATTTATCACAACTAGAACTCAATAGACATACTTCTGAAGTTCTTACCGGAGGTGGCGTGGCATTAAACAGAGAGTGCCCGATCGCTCAGAAAAAAAATTTCGTTAGAATTATATATGTCAGCCTCGCCGGCAAAAATGCCCGATCGCCCGATTGGCAGATTTAGCTCCGGCTGTGCCAAAATTGTCTAACTCGCTCACAAGTGTTACCAGTCAAAGATCGAACTGTGACACTTTACCCCACCAAGCTCATGCAAGATTTTATTAATAACGTCTCTCGCTACCCGCGCTTTTTCATTACGATATGTCTGGGAATTTTCTTTTTCCTGTTCGAGCGACTCAAACCCCTGCTCGATCGACCGGCAACTGCGATCGCCCTGATTAGTTCGATAGTAGCGACTTTTGTCTTTCTAACTTTTACACTGCGCGCCATGTTAGGCCTGAGTTCGGTTTAAAGCCTGCGCTTGAGCGCAAACATTAACTGCAAATTCAGTTAAAACACTAACTCCCAAAGTAACTGCCAACTCTTGCAGGCGATCGCACACTTGACAATAGTCGCTGCGATAGATTGGAAGAGGAAAAAATTGCGCTAGTTACGGCAGTCCTCCTCAACCAAGGGGCAGGCAAACATTACCGAAGTGCAGGACAAGCCTTTGGGGCCATCAACATTCACTGGGGAAATACTGCACCTCTGTTTCCCCAATGTCCCACTTAATCATTAGGAAGCGGCATCCCCCGCCCCGCTTTCCTCTCCCGTTAACCTGACGGTATCACGAGAGTTTCCAGCGGACAAGACAGATGAAGTTTGAACATATCTATCAATTTTTTCAAGACCCCCCTCCTGTTTATCTAAACAAGGAATTAGCTGTGTGCTACATTCTCTCCGTGTTATTGCGCGGAGATTCCTACGGTACAGAACTGATTGGCCAACTAGAGAGGGAATTCCCCATCTACCGACTTTCTGATACCGTTCTCTACAGTGCTCTGAAATTCCTAGAAGATGAAGCCGTAATCACGGGTTACTGGAAAAAAGTAGAAGGACGCGGCCGCCCCCGCCGGATGTATCAAATCCTCCCTGAGTGGCGGCACCAAGCTCAAGACCTCGCTCGTCTCTGGCACGAGTATATAGGTCAGGGAAACGGCGCGTCAGGGCGTCGGCCCCGCGCCTTAGAAACTGGTCACACAGGTTAGCCGAGTTGGAATCGGATGCCTAAACCCTGGAGATGCTGGCGCTACTTGCAAAGCGATTTGCCTTCTTTGCCTTCGCTTTGCTCGATCGCCCGCCGCACAGCGATTAAAGCAGCTACACTACGTCAGGACTTACGCATTGTCACTTGAGAATTAGGGATGATGGGGAGATATGGGAATTGGGTGATGGAGAGCAAAACGCCTTGCAGAAGAAGCTTTCTGCGAATTTTGATAACAAAGTGTCTGCGTAAGTCCTCGATCGCTTTCGTATGTCAAGTTATGTAAAGTAATAGTAGATAATTTCAATTACACAAACTTCTACCGATGGATACTGCTGTTCTTCCTTCAACATTTGTGCTAACGCTACTGCTGGCTGTTGGCTTGTTTTTCTTCATCAAGGCTTCAGTCAAAGATCGAATCGAACAAGTCAAGCTGGCTTCCGAGAGCGCTCAAGAGTCACTGTTAGCCGACTTACAACAGTATTTTGCCGATAGAGCTTACCGAGTTGCAGCCGTCGATGCCCCCAACTATAAAGTCACGTTTGAGGGTTTTGTGCGGCCGAGTTGGTTTCTAGCTATTTTTCTAACTCTGCTGAGTGCAGGTGGCGCTCTGTGCTTGGGACTGGTTTTGGGAATGCTAGTTCCCCAGCAGGGCCAAATTTTCCTAGCTTTGGTACTGCTGTCCCCGCTGGCGGGGGTATTTTACTGGAAAAAAGCTGGACGCTCTGAGCAAGTCTCGCTCAAACTCGAATCAGTTGCTGAGTCGGGAAGCCAAACCAAGAGCTTTGTTACTGTCCGAGCTCACCGCGATGAACTAGCAGCCATGCAAAAAGCTTTAGATTTGAAACCGCTCGATTAAAAGTTTGACGCGGAACGTTTTTTGATATGCTAGATGCCGTAGTTCGACTTCGAGCTGACAAGCCCATAACTCAAGAGCGGCTCTCTCGTTGATAAACCAGTGGCTGTTTTTTTGATCCACTTGTTCGATCGACCAAACAGTAAAAAAAAACCATTATCGTGAAAGTGCCAATTGTGGCGATCGCCCTTGGGCTGCGATCAAGCCTGTTGCGATGGCTCCTTATACCCTAATTCCTAAGGACTTTTCGCATAAATTTCAGTTGGCACTCTCCAGACAATGAGAACTCTCGCGCTTTTGTTAAAAGACTTAGAAAAACATTGCTGTCAATGTTTTGAGCTAAACATTTTCAGCTATGCGCGGCTGGCGGACACCACAGGAATTTTTTCTGTGGTAGCTTCCAACATCACCTTTAAGCTGGGAAACAAGAAATGGTTCTCTTCTACGTATTGGGCTCCAAATAAACCTTTTTCAGCCCAGAAGTATCTGTCAGTGGTATGCTCGTTACGCTTGACTAACAGCAAAGCTGGGGGAGCAATGCCTTCTGCATGGATGAACTTGCGAGCCGCTGTTACGGGTTTATCTTCGCCGCTCTCGATGCTATATTGAGGCACACACTCTAAAATTCTGCGTCCTTCTTGTCGGCGGCGACTCTTGCGTTTGCGTCTCCTGGCCAATTTCTTTACCTCCTCTGTGAGCAGACAGTATGAGCAGACAGGTTGTAATGATAGCTACCAAATCCGAGGCCAGTATATCCGTTCTAGCTCAAAAATTCAACTGTTTTTAATATATCGACATAATCTTAACATTCGTGCCGATCGACAAAAGTGTAGGGGTTGTGGTATGGTTGGCCGCAAGTTCCGGCAAGATCCAAGGTTGGGGATCGGTGGAAGCTGCGCGGAGGGAGATGCGGGGCAATTTTGGTTCATGAAAGCCCCATGCCTTCAACATAGCTGCCTTCTATCAAAGGGAAGAAACCTGAAACCTAGAAGTCTCTCATCAGTAATCGGTAGCCGATCGTTTGTAATTTACTTAGAATTCCGTTAGATATCTTAATGTGGCGCTCATGTTAATGCCAGCCAGTTCAGAATTTGTCAAACTTTGCCGCTCGCAGGTGGCCATCGCCGTTAGTTTGGGAGCGAAATTCAGCGCGGTATACCTGACACAAGAGTTGGTAGAAGGCAGCGAAGCAAAGTTGGTGCCGATCGCGGTTTACCCAGAAACCTCAGCCGAATCGGAAGAAAATCAGGGGTTGAGGTTGCAATCTTCCGAAAGCTCGACAGTAAAACCAGTAGCGCGACTGCTGGCGCCGCCGGTTCGGCCTGTGGAAGAATCAACGGTGGGGGCGATCGCACCCGAGCGACTTCCGGGCAAGGAGCGCAGTTCCCATCAGTGCCAAGGCCCGGAGAATTTGTGGCAGCAGCGGATGCAAATAGTGACGCCTCTGATACACGAGGGAGCTGTAATGGGACTTCTAGTCAGCGGTCGGCAAGACAGGCCTTGGAACGAGCGAGAAGAGGCTCAAATACAACAAATTGCTCGCACCTTAGCCCTAGCCTGCATTTTAGACCAGCGATCGCAGTGGATGCAGCAGGAATTGGGTACGAGTCGGCAAATCCAGGCTCAGGTTTACGACACGATGCACAATTTGCTGCACCAGTTCAAAAGTCCGCTGACAGCGTTGCGAACTTTTGGCAAGCTGTTAGCGCGGCGGCTGGTACCGGAAGACAAAAACCGCAATGTGGCTTTTAGCATTGTCCGAGAGAGCGATCGGCTGCAAGAGTTGCTCGGCCAGTTCGATCGAACTGTTGACACCGGCGAAGCACATCTAAAACTGCGATCGGGGAGTTCAGAAAAAGCAATCTCCAATGTCGAATCAATCCGGCATTCTCCTCTGTCGCTGTCACCTGTGGCCAATGTGGAGGAATCCTGTTTTGTTACAGAAGTCTTAAAACCGCTGTTAACTTCCGCCGAGGCGATCGCATCTGAAAGGAATCTGAAATTGGTAGCTGACATTGCGGCTGATTTGCCGCCAGTCTCAGCGAACGATCGAGCTTTGCGCGAGGTTTTGAGCAATTTAATTGACAATGCTTTGAAATATACCCCTGCCGGCCGCCAAATTTATATTAAAGTAAGGTATAAAGCAGCGGATGGCGATCGGGCAGGATACAGCCAATTGCCTGCCATAGCAGTTGCCGTCAGCGACACAGGTTCCGGCATTCCTCCCCAGGATTTAGAGCATTTATTTGAACGGCACTACCGGGGAGAAAAAGCGCAGACGGAAATTCCTGGCACAGGATTGGGTTTGGCGATCGCCCGCGATTTAGTCCGCCAAATGCAAGGAGAAATAGAAGTATTTTCCCCACTCAATCCTGAATGGCTACCCTTTGCAGAAACTAATTTATTATATCCAACGGATCGTGGCACTACCTTTGTGGTTTGGCTACCAGTGAATAATTAACGAACTCTATTGCTTAGAGACATTTTTTATGAAGCATATGCCTTTATTCGATAAACTTCCCAAGTTATCAAATTCTTTAAAAGTTTTCAAGAAACACTTTTTTGGTGTACCGCTTTTAGCTTTTTTTAACATTCTGACTATTGGGATTTTGGGCGGGCTGAGCGTATATGCCCAATTCAACAACAAGGGACGCGGACTTGAACGCCTATTTAGCGATCCTTTTAATTTCTGGTTGCCTTACGACGGAATTCTAACCGGAGTTTCCGAAGTTACCGGGTGCCTCTCAGTCGCAATTTGTGCATTTACGTTCGGAGTGTTGCGACAAAAAGAGCCGCAGAGTCGAGCGGCGATATTCTTATTTTTTAGTGCTTTACTCCTGGGAGTCCTTTACCTGGATGACAGGTTTCGGATGACTTTGATTATGTCTCGGTTGGGAATATCTAAGAAATTAATTTATTTGTGTTATGGTAGTGCTGTTTTCCTTTACCTAGTTAAGTTTTTGCGATACATCAAAACCACTCCTTACGTGCCATTAGTTGCAGCATTCATCTTGTTTGCTATCTCGCGGTTGGAGGATATTTTACACACTCCAAATCAAGGACTACACGCGATATTAGAAGATGGTACTAAATTATTAGCTCTTGTGAATTTAGCCCTGTATTTTTGGTACGTATGTCATCAAGAAATCTGGCGGCATTTACGGCAAAGCGAAGAGCCTTGATCGGCTGGATTAAATTACTATACAAAAAGCCGTTTCTGAATTAGGGTATCACTAAGCAACGCCGGCGATCGCATAAAACAAAATAATTTCTTTGATTTTGATATGGAATTGCAATATCGGCAACTTTGGGAAGGGTGAATTAATAATCGATCCAACGGAGTATCTGAGCCTTTGTTCAGATTTAGAGTAGCCAAAGTTTTTTCTTTGAAATGAGTAAAATAATGTCTTCATATTGTATTTTTTCCGTCAAGTCTTTTCCTATAGTTTGTGCTCATAATTTTACTTGAATCAGCACTAAAACTTCGGTCAACTTTCCAGCAATCTGTCACATAAAATAGCACTTCCATTGATTAAAAATAATCCCAATTGGTTCAAAAGTTTTAGCACGAAATGAAGCGTATTGCATCAAGTAACACCCCAGAAAAGGGGGAAACTTGATGCGGGAAAAAATTCTCTCAGAATTCCGATTAATGAGGAATTAGCAATTACCCTATTCTCATGCAACTGAAAACCGATATACGATCAATTCAGCCAGATAAGTTTTCTAGGCATTCGCTACGGTGGCGAGCTTAGTCGATCTACAGATTGTCGGCAGATCAATAATAAACTGGGTTCCCTGCTCAGGCGTAGAAATACACTCTAATTGACCGCAGTGTTTTTCTATCAGAATTTTTCTGCTGATGGACAATCCCATGCCTGTACCTTTTCCTATAGGCTTAGTAGTAAAAAAGGGAGTGAAAAGTTTAGCACGAACTTTCTCTGTCATGCCCACACCATTATCAGAAATTGTTACCAGGATGTGGGAAGCCGAGCTAATGTTGTCATGCGAATTGCCGGGTACCACTTCAGTATGAATCAAAATCTGGGGTTTAAAAACTGCACCATCTTCTCTACTTAGCCGCTCTTCTAAAGCATCTATAGCATTCGCTAAAAGGTTCATAAACACCTGATTGAGCTGACCGGCATAACAGTTCACAAGCGGCAATGCACCATAGTCTTTTATCACATTAATAGCAGGCCGATCGGACTTAGCCTTTAGTCTGTGCTGTAAGATCAGCAAAGTGCTATTAATGCCTTCGTGGATATCTACTGATTTAATTTCAGTTTCGTCCAACCGCGAAAAATTGCGTAGAGAGTGAACTATATTGCGAATGCGTTCGATCCCTAACTGCATGGAAGAAAGCAATTTTGGTAAATCATCTATGATAAATGGTAACTCTGCATCTTCTATTTCATGAACAATTTCTGCTTCTGGTTGCGGGTAATACCGTTGGTAAAGATTCAACATATTAATGAGTTCTTTAATATAGTCGTTGGCGTGGGAGAGATTGCCGTAAATAAAGTTAACCGGATTGTTGATTTCATGAGCGACACCTGCAACTAATTGACCTAGACTAGACATTTTTTCACTCTGAACTAACTGGAGCTGTGTTTCTTGCAGTTCTTTGACAAAATGTTCTAAGGCAAGAGATTTTTGGTATTCTTTTTCTTGACTGATACGGAGTGCTTTCTCTACTTGTTTGCGGCGCTCTATTTCCGACTGCAAATTCTGACTTAGAGAAAAACTTCTCAAAGCTGTTAGCATCGTAGTGTATAGCTTTGATGTCGTTAATTCAGTTTTAGTTTTATAGTCATTGATATCGTAATTGATAATAATGTTTTTTTCAGGTACTTGTCCGGGTTGACCCGTGCGTAAAATAATTCGCACTAACTGATTGCCTAAAACTTCTCGGACATATTTAACAAAGTTTAAGCCAGCATCATCTGTTTCCATAATTACATCAAGTAAGATGATGGCAACATCAGGATTTTCTTGGATTAGCTGTTTAGCTTCACGAGCCGAGTAAGCATTAATGAAGGTTAAAGATTTATTTTCAAAGACAAACTTCCTTAGTGAAATTTCGGTAGCTGTGTGAACTTGAGCCTCATCATCTACAACTAAAATTTTCCAACTTTCAGTCAGCTTTTCTTCTGTGGTTTCATCAGCAAAAAATATTTCATCATTGGAGTCGATTGCTTCGGCAAAGAATACTGTTTCTGCAGATGGTTTAGTTAACAAATCGTCAAAATCACTTTTCATTGCTGTACACCTTTATTTTTTACTAATGTTTAGATTTGAAGTTAGAAAACCTGTTAAGAAAAATGCCGAAGAAAGAAGAGTTACACAGCAACCTTTTCAGTCATCCTTATTTTATTTTTAATGAGGTGGACTTACTTAGTTATCTTTGCCAGGAAATCGGAATTGGGACTCTACATTTGTGAATCAATTTGCATTGGTAATTTAATAATAAACTTGGTTCCTCTTCCCCACTCACTTAGACATTCAATTTCACCTTTTAGTTTTTGAGTGACTAAATTGTAAACAATATGTAACCCTAACCCACTGCCACCTTGACCACGCTTAGTGGTAAAGAAGGGTTCAAAAATTTTACTTAAGTTTTCTGGGGGAATACCTTTACCTTGATCGGCGTATTCAAACCTTAGCCGATTACCTTCTTGCTCCCAAGCAAAGAGTAGTTCCCCAGAAATCCCTGGTTCGTAGGCATGAATCAGAGAATTGATCAGCAAGTTTGTCACAACTTGGGACAAGGCTCCTGGATAAGAATCGATAGCAATTTTGCTATCTCCCTTAATTTTAAGCGAGTGTTGGCTATTTTTCAACTTTGGTTTTAATTGTAATAAAATTTCATCAAGATAAGGTCTGATCTGGAAAGTACGCCGTTCTTCGCTAGAGCGATCGACTGCTACTTGCTTAAAGCTTTGAATCAAGGCTGCCGCCCGATCTAGGTTAATTAAAAGTGCCTTACTGCTTTGAGTAGCAATATCGACAAATTCTTCTAAATCCGAGCGCTTCATTTTGCCACTTTTATAAATAGATGCAAATTCGGTGGTATTTTCTGCCAAAGCTGAAGCAACAGTGACACCCACTCCGATGGGAGTATTAATTTCATGAGCAACACCAGCAACTAATCCTCCCAGAGATGCCATTTTTTCAGATTCGACTAGCTGAGTTTGGGTGGCTTTTAAAGCCTCTAGGGTGTTCGATAATTGTTGAGTACGATCGCTCACTAATTGCTCTAAGTTTTGATTAAACTCCTGTAAATTTTTGTAAAGTTGAGCATTCTCAATAGAAATAGCAATTTGGGCAGATAACAGTTTTAACAATTCTAGGCGATCGGTAGTAA
>NZ_JAUBQE010000159.1:0-1021 GCF_036701115.1 Microcoleus sp. Pol1C5
TACAGCACTTTGCTTAACGATTAGGTACAATATTAGAGGTGGTAAGAAAGAGAACAATGAAACCCTACTCCCTAGATATACGTCAAAAGATTATTAACACTTACGAAGCAGGTAACACCTCTATTCGGAAAGTAGCAGAAAGATTTCAAGTGAGTAAAAGTACGGTACAGGCGCTACTAAAACGAAAAAAAGAGACAGGAAGATTACTCCCTAGTCAGGCTCATGGTGGTAAACCGAGCCTACTGTTTGGTCACGAACAACAGATTGAAGAGATGGTAGCCCAGTATCCAGATTACACACTCGCAGAATACTGTGAGTATTGGCACGAAAAAACAGGAGTAGGGTTGAGCGAGAGTGCCATGTGCCGATTCCTAAAAAAGCAGCAACTCACTTTGAAAAAAAAAACACTACGGAGCAGTCAAGCCCATAAAGAAATTAATCAAAAGAAGCGAATAGAATATTGGGAAAAAATCCGAGATGTCGAACCAGAAAATCTGATATTTTTGGATGAAATGGGCGTATTGCTGGGGATAATGAGACCCAGAGCTAGAAGTAAAAAGGGAGAAAGAAGCTACGATATCAAGCCATTTTATAGAGGAAGTAGGGTAACGGTGGTTGGAGCAATAAGCAATAAGAAGGTCATCGCCATGAAGACAATGGGAAAATCTATGAATGGAGAGGATTTCCAGAAATTTGTGCAAGAAGAACTGGTGCCTTCATTATGGAAAGGAGCGGTATTGGTGATGGATAATCTGAAGGCACACAAGGTAGAAGGTGTGGAAAAAATGATCGCAGCAGTGGGAGCAAAAGTAGTGTATTTATCACCGTACTCACCTGAGTTTAACCCCATCGAACATTTATGGTGGGAATTAAAGGCATGGCTCAGGAGATTTGTACCTCGAAGTGTACAGATTGTGGAAAAACTCTTGGAATTGGGAGTGAAATTATGTTCAACTAAGCAAATCAAAAATTATTTTGCTCACTGCTGTTACTGTACCTCTTAGTCACGCAAAGTGCTGTA
>NZ_JAUBQE010000042.1:0-73927 GCF_036701115.1 Microcoleus sp. Pol1C5
CTTTATTATTTAAATTTGGCATACTGCACCTACTAATAGCTAAAAAAAGACAAGGATTTCCCTGTTTCGCGACTTGCGTCCGAAACTCTTTCTCCAGGTTGTAGTAACAATAACTGTTTTTTAAGAGAATATGTATAAAGTTTTCTTTATAAACACCTTTTTAATTAAAGTTTTGATAAAGTGGGGGATTTTTATTAAGTAATATTGCTGAGAAGCCAACGCGAGGTTGCTCATATAACACAAAAAGCATTCAATAGCAAGTGTGATTAGACTGGAATATTAAGAGTGGGATTTTTGATAAATATGTGCGATCGGGTTGCGCCGTTCGTTTCAACCCCTGGCGGACTTTCGGGCAAGGGTGGGGGCAGGTTTACGAGATAATTGGTTTTAGGCAATTATTTCTCGTAAAACCCGCCCTACAAGTTATTCGTTAGAATCTTTAAGGGCGATTCCCTACGGGATAGCTTCGCACGCGCGGACTTACTTCAAACCCCCATCTATCCCCGCTAAAATCTCCTCAGCCTCCCCGCATAAAGCAGCGTGACAGCAACCGTTACTCGCCAACAATCCCCCCCACTGACTCACATCTCCCCGGTTATATTGCAAAGTAGAACCGTCAAAACGAGTAAATTGACCGCCCGCTTCAGTCAAAATTAATTCCGGTGCCGCTAAATCCCAATCTTTCGGTGCAGACTTTCCCGAAAGCGCAATATAAACATCAGCTTTTTGTTCGACAATTGTCGCAATTTTACAACCAATACTACCGACAGCTAGTTGATTTTGACAAGGCAGTTTTTGTAACAATTGATTAAAGCGCTCCCCCCGGTGACTGCGGCTGGTTACTATAGATAAATCTGCCACTATATTTCGCGCCGAAACCTGCAATTTGACCGCAGAACCGTTCCGAGTTTCCATAAAAGCGCCAGCATTTTGCACTGCGTAATAAATCTTTTGCTGTTCGGGCCAAGCCACAACTGCTAATACCGGTCTTCCCTCGAACGCTAAAGCAATGTGAACTGCAAATTCACCTGTCCTGTCAATAAAATCTCGCGTTCCATCCAACGGGTCAATAATCCAAACCCAACTTTGGGGTAAGGGAACTTTGCCATAAGTTTCTAAATAAGATTTGTAAGTTTCTTCGCTGAGATAGCCAAATTCTGCATTCCCTAAAGCCGACTGCAATTCGTCGAGAATGTAAGAATTGACTGCGACATCGGCGGCGGTGACGGGGCCATCTTTTTTTTCTTGGATGTCGAGGTTAGGAGTGTTGGAATCCTGGCGATAATAGGATTGTAGGATATCTGATGCACTCCAGGCGATCGATCGGGCAATTTCGCTGATTTCTTCGAGAGTTTTCATGAATTTCTTTTTTGTGAACCGCAGATGAACGCCGATTAACGCAGATTTCTGTAGGGCGGTGCCCCCGTGCCCGCCCCTGGAAACCATACATTAGCAATTACCAATTAATATGAGGATATTTCCATTCATAATAATTAGGAAACACAAAATTAGTAAACGAAACCGAAATACTAACTTCCAATGATTTTACATGATGCCACCAACCGACAGGAATAAAGATAGCTTCTCCCGGTTCTAAAATTACTTCAATAATTTTCGCATCTCTGTAAAGCGGGTATTTGTCATAGTCGGGATTTTCGCCATCCACCTTGCTGAAAACTCCGACGTGATTGTAAAGGAGAGGTGTTTGTTGCGGAGAAATCAATTTAATTAGTTTGCGACCCGACACTTGAGCTAAAATTAAATTAACTGGGTCATGGTGCAGCGGTGTAATCGTGCCTTTCGGACCGAACCAAAAGAAAACTCTGCCTTTTGTATCCGTTGGATTTAGGTATTCTGGGAAAATTTCAATGTCGTCAAATAGGGGTTTAAATTCCTCTCTTTCCAGAGTTTTGTTGTTAGCAACCATGTAGTAGTCGTTGCTAGGCCCGCCCTTGACCACCATCTCTACATATTTGCGGAACAAAACAATTTTTTTGTGATTCTCTATCTTAATTTCATAATTCGGGTCTGAGTTGCGGTTGGCTTGAATTTGTACCTCTGCATCGCCGTATTTTTGCTGCAAATACTCCGGCGTCCACAACTGCAACGCTTTCCAGTTGTGCATAATGTTGGTAATAATTACTGGAGTATTTTTGGCGTAGTAATTTTCGAGAAAATACTCTCTAGAAAGGCTGCTTTTGCGTTCAATTGTGCCAAACTTGGAAGACAATGCAGCTAATTGATTGTTAATCCTGAGATGGGATTCTAATTTTTGCAATAACTGGACGTAATGGCTGCCTGCTTGAAAGTAGGGATGAGATGATATTTCCCTAACTTCTGCGGTGGCTGTTTCCGCATCTATGCCGGTATTTACTAGGGCTTGAATGATTTCTTCGTCGGGTTTATTTAATAATTTATTAGCCGCCACCCACTGTTTCATATTGTCGGGAAGTTCTTGTTTGCTTGGGGTGAGTAGATTGGGCAAGTTTTGTGTCAGCCATTCTAGGTTAACTTGCTGTTGTTCTGTGAGGGTAATCCGCAAAGGGGGAAGGGTGATAGTTAGGGGTTGGGTGTCAGACATGATTCGGGTATGTTGTTTTGGGAGTGTTTTGTGTGACTTGAACTTGTCTTACTAATATAGCAATTTTGTTAACGAACCGCGAAGGCGCTAAGGGCGCGAAGGAAGAGAAGAGGGAAGTTCACAAATTTTGTCGAGGTTGCTGTCAGGATTTTAACTTAACAAGTGTTGCCTGTTCAACTTTTCTAGCTTTGAACGGTTTTAACCGGATAGTTTGGTTAATTTTTATTTAAAATTAACCCTTATTCATCCAGGCGCGGGTTCCGAAGTTTTTGCAGGAATGGGAAGCGATTTTAGCCGCTGCGGTGAGAGTATCGGTAAAGTTGTTTTGCAAAATGTAGTGACAGAAAGCCCCGTGAAAGATGTCGCCCGCGCCTAAAGTATCTGTGGCTTGAATTTGAGGTACTTCTACAGTGCCATAACTGCCATTGCTGAGGTATAAAATTGATTTTTCGCCGCGAGTGATGGCAATATGGGAAATTCCGGCTGCTGACAGGTAAGCAAAGACTTGTTCAGAATTGTCGCAGTTGGGCGGATGAAAGTTATCGGAACATACCGCCCATTCTATAAAAGGCAATATTTCCTCTAATCCGGGTTTCCAACTGCCGCCGTCGAGGACAATGGGAATGTTTTTTGACTTGGCAAGTTGAGCAATTTCTTTGCTGGCTGCGATTTGATGTCCGTCAAGCAGTACAATACTAACTGATGTTAAAATATCCTGGTTAATTACTTGGCGGTCAACTTGCGATTTCGTAGCATTGATGGAAATTACCGATCGATCGCCAGTTGCTTCAGTTACAATAATCGAGGACACTGGTGGCGAGTGCGATCGCCCTTGCTCCAAATCAATTATCCTGACATTATACTCCGCTAAGTCTGCACGAATTAATTGGGCGATCGCGTGAGTGCCCAAAACGCCAGCCCATATCGCCGCATTCCCCAAATAGCTAAAAGTGACCGCAGCATTGGCCGCCGGCCCGCCCGCAGCAATGGTACAATCAGAAGCAACAACTTTCTGATTTTCACCCGGAGGCTTCCCTGCCAAATAAACTAAATCTAAAGTTGTCAATCCCAAAAACAATCCTGTTTTCATATCTTCTTAAAGATGTGGCATGGGCGTCCCGCCCGTGCTTTATGTGCGGTTAAAAACTTCAAAATATCAAAATGCAGCCAAATCCCAATACAGGAACACTTTACATCGTAGGAACCCCGATCGGCAACCTCGAAGACATGACATTTCGCGCCATCCGAATCTTGCAAACAGTAGACTTCATCGCCGCCGAAGATACCCGCCATACAGGCAAACTCTTGCACCATTTTCAAATCCAAACGCCCCAAATCAGCTATCACGAACACAACCAACACCAGCGACTTCCCGAACTCATCGACAAACTGCTTTTAGGCAAAGATATCGCCCTCGTCACCGATGCCGGAATGCCGGGAATTTCTGACCCAGGATACGAGTTAGTCAAAGCTTGCGCCGATGCTAATATTAACATTATTCCGATTCCCGGTCCGACTGCCTGCATAGTTGGCATAACTGCATCAGGATTACCCACAGAAAGATTTGTATTTGAAGGTTTCTTACCCGTGAAAGGTCAAGAACGACAACAAAGTTTAGAAGCTTTGCAAATAGAATCCCGCACTATAATATTATACGAATCTCCTCACCGATTGCGGCAAACTTTACAAGATTTAGCAAATAGTTTGGGAAGCGACAGACAGATTGTGCTGGCGAGAGAGTTAACTAAAATGCACGAAGAGTTTTGGCGTGGTAGTATGGAAAGTGCGATCGAGCTTTACACCAATCGCGAACCCCAGGGAGAATTTACCCTCGTAATTGCCGGCATCCAAACAGCAGCCCCAATATTTTCCGAAGACGCCATTAAAGCAGAATTGCAAACATTAATTGCCGAAGGCATAAGTCGTTCCCAAGCCAGCCGCCAACTAGCGCAACAAACATCCCTCCCCCGCCGCCAAATCTACCAACTTGCCCTCACAATAGGCGACAATGAATCGCTAGAACAACCCTTAGATGACTTGTGAATATCTCTCTTCTCTTCTCCTCTGCGCCCTCTGCGGCCTCTGCGGTTAAATAAAAAAAGCTAGATACTCACACTCAGAATTATATGGTACGCGGAAACTACGATCGACAAAAGCCATATTTACGAAACGCCCACATCAACAAACCAATCGCCGAAATTTATGCAGACTTAGACGCCTTTACCTGGGAGATATTTGAAGACCAACCCCACCGCTTCGATACCGTCAGTTTCTACGTCTTGCTTCCCCCACTGTTTTACGAAGGGCGTTTCATCAAAGGAATTTATTTCAGCGAAGCAGTCGAACTCATCAACAAACTATTTCCCCAACTTTCCTCAGTATTTTTATCCTTCGCCTATTCCCCCGGAATCTCCTACTCCTGGGCCCCCATAGCTGACGCCTACTCTAGTTTATACAAAAACCCGCAGCGGGATAAATGGTTTCGCGAAACTTATCCCGATCGCGCCCACAAACCAATCATACCCCTGCAAGACACAGACTTCATCAACGAATACTTAATTTCCCCTCGCAACGTCCCCGCCAAAGATATCGACTTGCTAGCCGTCTCCCGAATTTCCGAAGAAAAAAATTTGCCAATCATAGCCAAAGCGTTAAAAGTTTATCGCCAAAAATATCCGCAAAAACCGATAAAATTAACAGTAGTCACCGGCCACGAATTTGATGCTACCAACCTGAAAACTCTCGACCAGTACGCCTTACAAGAATGGCGACAAGTAGAGGAAATTTTAACCAATCCTTCCGACTACATTAACTTAGTGCCAAGAGTAGACTACTACAGCGAAATCCCCACATATTATTCGCGAGCCCAAGCATTCGTCCTCGGTTCCCTCCTCGAAGGAAAAAACCGGGGCATTACCGAAGCCATGAGTTGCAACTTACCAGTAATTTGTTTTGAAGAATTCAACCAATACGCCAGAGGCAACTCGCCAGTTTTCCCCGAAGGTGCGGGTCTTTACGCCAAATTTGACCCAGAATCTCTCGCAGATACTATATATACAGTATTGGAAAATCAAACAGAATTCAAACCGCGATATCAGTATTTAAAACATTGCGGGCGCAAAAACTTTTTCAATACTTGTATAGACAGTTTTCCTTACTATCAGCACAATATCCCCGACTACAAACCGGGAGAAGCCTTTAAGAATTTATGGCTGGATTTGGCGGTACAGCAAAATTATCAAGTTAGCTTGAACAACTTTTTGTACGGAGGTTCTCCGTTGTCTCATATTCGGGGGATAAATGCGATTCAGCAAAATCTCGGCGAGTTAACAAAATTTATAGCTGAGTAAGATACCCACAGTAGGGAAACGGCAATGCCGTGTCCCTACGGGGATATGCCGCACCAAAGCCGATCGCAATTGTCTAAAACCGCATAAATTAGTAATTTACGATACAGTAAAAACAGCAATTAGGGTATTATAAAATATAGTGATTTTCAAAATTCGGGCAGACCAAAAACAAAAGTTATTTAACTGTTATGAATTGTTGAAATAAGCTGTCATTCAGCAGGAGAAATAGAGAATGCACGACTTGAAAGTTGTCATCATCGGTGCGGGAATTGGCGGCTTAACTGCGGGCATAGCCCTCGAACAAGCGGGTTATCAAGTTGAAATTTACGATCGCGTTAAAGAACTGCGCCCCGCAGGAGCCGGAATATCTTTGTGGTCGAACGGGGTCAAAGTTCTCAACCGACTCGGTTTAGGCGAAAAGATGGCAAAAATTGGCGGGCAAATGGAGCGCATGGAATACCGCACCAAAACCGGCGAACTTCTGAATGACATCGATTTAATGCCGCTAATTCAACAAGTCGGTCAGCGCCCCTATCCCGTTGCCCGCCGAGATTTGCAAAATATGTTGCTAGCAGGATTTAAGGGAGAAGTCAAGCTCGATCGCAAGTGTATTTCTGTAGAAGAAGACGAAAGCGGAGTAACAGCAATCTTTGAAAATGGAGACAAAGCGCGGGGCGATTTGTTAGTGGCGGCTGACGGCGTGCGATCGATTTTGCGCACATATATATTGGGCCGCGAAGTAGAGCCGAAATACGGCGGCTATATCAACTGGAACGGGTTAGTTCCGGCAGATGAAGAACTCGCGCCGAAAAACACTTGGGCGATATATGTCGGCGATCACAAACGGGCGTCAATGATGCCGGTAGCGGGCGATCGATTTTACTTTTTCTTAGATGTTCCCTTGCCCAAAGGCACTCCCGCCAATCCCGACAATTACAAAGCGGAACTTAAAGAACACTTTCAAGGCTGGGCCGAGCCCGTGCAATTATTAATAGACAGGTTCGATCCCGCAGCAGTGGCGCGGCCGGAAATTCACGACGTAGGGCCGATCGACCGCTTCGTTCGCGGTAAAGTTGCTTTGCTGGGAGATTCCGCCCACGCCACCTGCCCGGATCTCGGACAAGGCGGCTGTCAGGCGATGGAAGATGCGCTGGTACTGAGCAACTACCTTTTGAGTACGAATTTGGGCGTAGAATACGCGCTAAAACGTTACGAAACCGAGCGCAAACAGCGGGCCAATGCAGTGGTAGAAAAAGCCCGACAGCGCGCGGAACAAATACACGGCAAAGATCCGCAGGTAACAGAACAGTGGTACGAACAATTGGCTGATGAACGGCCAACTGATGTCACCGATGCGATCGCCAAAATCATCGCGGCCGGCCCGTTACACTAATAAAAACAGATAATTGCCAGGACACAGCAGTGCTGTGTCCCTACGGATACCGGGTTCATTTAAATTGCAGCGCGCAAAATAGATCGAACACTAACATTTAACCTTGCAAAAATGTCAGGCAAACTTACTACTCACGTTCTCGATACAGCCCGCGGCTGTGCGGCAGCAAATATGTCGATCGCCCTACATTCAATTGACCCAAAATCAGGCGAAAAAACCCTGCTGAAAACAGTAACAACTAATGCTGACGGTCGCACCGCAGTTCCGTTACTATCAGAAAGCGAACTCAAACCGGCAGTTTACGAATTAGTCTTTTCCGTTGGCGAATACTTCGCGCAGGGCGCCGAAAATTTGCCAGAACCGCCGTTTTTAAACAGCGTTCCGATTCAGTTCGGCATCGCCGATTCCACCGCACACTATCACGTACCTTTGCTAGTTTCCCCTTGGTCGTACAGCACTTATAGAGGTAGCTGAATAAAAGTTAGTTGTCAGTTGTCACTTGTCAGTTGTCAGAAGGGTTTAGTTATCCTTGATTGTGGCGAGGCATTATGTTAGTTACGAAGCAACCTGTTTTCAAACGATTCTGGTATCCAGTCATTCCCAGTGCCGAATTGTCCGGCGAACCAAAAGCTTTTGAACTATTAGGCGAACCCATAGTCCTGTGGCTGGATTCCGAAGGCAAACCCGCAGCAGTTGAAGACCGCTGCTGTCACCGCACGGCTAAACTTTCGATCGGAAAAGTTGTCGGCAGCAACATTTGCTATGCCTACCGCGGCTGGACATTTAACTTGTCTGGAACTTGCGTTTGCGTTCCGCAGCAGCAAAACGGCATCATTTCTCCCAACTACAAAGTAAAAGCTTACCGCACTTGCCGATCGCTACGGATATGTTTGGGTTTGTCTCGGCGATCCGCTGGCAGAAATTCCCGATATTCCCGAAGCTGCTGCACTCCTCAAAGCCCACGGCGAAGTCGAACAAACTCAATTCAGCAGTCAGTAGTCAGTAGTCAGTAGTTAGATAGTATTTTCATAAACAATGCAATATTCTTTAGTTGAACTCAACCAAATCAGCCAGGAAGAATTTACAGAAGCCCTGGGCGCGATTTTTGAAGATACACCCGCCATCGCCCGCCGCACTTGGGACGATCGCCCTTTTGCCTCCACAGCCGATTTGCACGCCAAAATGGTAACAGTTGTCAGCGCCATGACTCAATCCGAAAAATTAGCTTTGATTCAAGCGCACCCGGATTTAGGAAGCAAAGCGAAAATGGCGGAAGCATCCGTTAGCGAACAAGCCGGTGCGGGTTTGGATCGACTTTCTGCTTCTGAGTTCGATCGCTTTCAATTCCTCAATCGATCGTACCGCGAAAAGTTTGGTTTCCCCTTCATTGCTGCGGTGAAAAAACACACTAAAACCAGCATTCTCGAAGCATTTAAAAGCCGCCTCGATAATTCCCCTGAAACTGAAATGCAGCAGGCTTTAGCTGAAATTTGCGAGATTGCCCGCTTTCGCCTTGAGTCGGCAATTCAACATTAATCGCTCCGACTCAAGAAACCGGGTTTTTTTACGAAAATTCTTCGTTGCAGCCCGCTGGTTCGGTAAAAAACCAGGTTTCTGGGGCCCCATGACAATTTAAATGCAGGAAATATCACCCGATCGGGGGATACTTCCCGCCCAAAAAGTTCTATAATAGTATCATAAGGCACAGAAAAAGATTCGGACATACCAATTCAAGCTGGTATGGTGACAGGTTTCCTATGTGCCTCCCAGAAACCACTCTCTTGGAGGCAAATCCATGACATTCTTCAATCGCCCACTCACAAAAAAATCCCCCGCGCCAGTACCTGCAGAAGAAATTAAACAGGCTCAGTACGAAGAACCTGTAGGCCACCTGCACGGCATTTTCCGCCACTGGATGTGGCTTAGCCCATCCAATCACCGCGCCCAGTAAATCAGGTATTTCTCCGCCGCCGCAAACAAGCCATAAAGCACGGTTCCCATCACCGCCAAAACCATCAATCCTGCAAAACCTAAAGGCACGTCAAAGTTAGAACTCGCGGTGACAATTAAGTAGCCGAGCCCTTTGTTGGATGCTACTGTTTCCGAAATTACAGCGCCGACAAAGGCGAGGGAAATTGCTATTTTTAGGGATGCAAAAACGTAGGGTAAGGTGTGGGGGAACCCGACTTTTTGGAAAATTTCGATTTGCGATGCACCAAGCGATCGCATTACATCTTTCATCTCGGGTTCCACTGTATCTAATCCTAAAGCTACGTTAACGGCGATCGGGAAAAATGCCAGCAAAAAAGCAGTCAGAATTGCCGGCACCGTACCGATGCCAAACCACAGCGCAAACAGCGGCACTAACGCTACCTTCGGTACAGTATTGAACCCAACTAATAGCGGGTACAGAACTACATAGGCAATCCGCGAATATCCGATTAGAAAACCCAGCACTATGCCCGCTACAATGGCGAGAATGAAACCCGCGAGAGTTGTAAACAGAGTTTGTCCGGTGTTTTCGATCAGTGCTTTGCTTTGAGTGAAAGTTGCGACGATAATCGCAGAAGGTGCGGGCAGGTTGTACGGGGGAATTTTGAACAGCAATACTAGAAGTTCCCACAGCACGAACAGCAAGATTGTCGCAGCAATTGGCATCACAATACTTGCTTTTTTTGAGCGAGCAAATTTCTCTAAATCATCCATTGCTTTCTCGTTTTTAATTGCGGTGAATGTGTCGGCGCAGTTCTGCTACGATGTGGTTGAAGTCATCCGAGACCATCATATCTAGATTGGTGGGACGCGGCAGGTTGACTTTTACTTTATAGACGATCGAACTCGGACGCGGGCCCATTACATAAACTGTATCCGATAAGAAAACTGCCTCCCGCAAATCGTGAGTGATCAGGATGCAAACGCACTTCACCCGCATCCACAAATCTTGCAGCATCACCCACATTTCCTCGCGGGTGAAAGCATCTAGCGCCCCAAAAGGTTCGTCCAGCAGCAGTATTTCCGGTTGGTGAATTAACCCCCGACACAGGGAAGCCCTCTGCCGCATTCCTCCCGACAATTGCCAGGGAAACTGTTTCTGAAAGTCTTGCAATCCGACTGTAGCTAACAATTCTTGGGCTTGGCGCACAAACTTTTCGCGCCGCTTCGGATCTTTAGATTCCCGCTTGTAAGGCTGCACTACTTCCAGCGGCAGCAGTACGTTGTCGAGGGTATTTCGCCAAGGCAACAGCACGGGATTTTGAAACGCAATTCCGACATTTTTGAGCGGTTTGGTAATCTTTTTGTCCCGAATCCGAATTTCGCCGATCGGGGCTGGAGATAGCCCGGAAACCATCCTCAAAATAGAAGTTTTACCGCAGCCGCTCGGTCCCACAAACGACACAAATTCCCCCTGGGCGATCGACAGAGAAATCTCGTCAATAATTCGCCTCGGTTGCCCGTCAACTCGATACTCCAAACCCACCCGATCGAATTCCAAAAGAGTCGGTTCTTGCGTTTCGACCGCATCTGTTATAATTTTAGGCTGTACCACGATTAGTCTACCTCCTTTCTTTAATAGAAACTGAGATGTGGATGCGGTAAACAGTATTATCTCAACATTATCCCGTCACCACTATCCTGTATACAAAAACAATTTCAAATTTATCTATTTATTGTTGATAATTGAGAACGGTGCTGTATCAGAGAATACAAACTTTCGACAAGCAAGTAAGCGATCGCAGCATCAGCCAGTGCAGCCGAAAATAACAACTTATTTATTTGATTGTTGTTTGACAAAAACAAAATAAATGTGTTTCTGTATACAGTACGTCAAGTAATTAGAGTATACGGTATACGGCAAGCCAGAGCGCTGCTTAAATTGGACGCAAGATCTGCAGAGATTAGCGATCGTGTTTGGCGCGCTAAATAGGTTTTTTCTTTGGTTGGTTGTCCAAATAGCAAGCTTTTCTCCATGAAAAATACGTGGTTAGTACGATCGCTATCCCTAGTGCTGATTGCAAGTCCAGTCATCCTGAGTAGCTGCCAATCTCAGCAGCCGAATGCCGCAACTACCCCTGCACCGGGGGGAGCAACTGCAACAACAGCCGCCGACACCGCACAGAAACGCAGGATCACAGTCAATCCATCTTGGCTGCTGCAAGGCGACAATGCACCGCTAACAATTGCCATTGAAAAAGGCTATTTCCCAGCCGAAGAATTGGATGTCAAAATCGAGCGGGGCTACGGTTCATCTGACACAATTACCAAAGTTGCAGCAGGCCAATTCGAGATCGGATTTGGCGATATTTACTCGATGATGGAGTTCAACTCCAAGAATCCAAACGATCCAGTAGTAGCAGTTGCAGTACCTTACAACCGATCGGCTTTTGCAATTGTCGCCCTCAAGTCGAGCAACATTGCAGATCCTAAAGGATTAGCCGGCAAAAAGCTAGGATCTCCCGCAGGAGATGCACCCCGCAAATTGTGGCCGGTATTTGCCCAAAAAACGGGCGTGCAGGCCGACTCGGTAGAGTGGATTACAATGGAGCCCAAGCTGCGCGAAACATTATTAATTAAAGGCGATGTGGATGCGGTGAGTGGCTTTGCAACAACGATAATCCCTGCATTAGAAAAAGCCGGCAAAAAGCCGGAAGATATAAATGTCTTTTACTACACCGAGAACGGTTTAGATTTGTACGGAAATGCGATCGTTGTTAAAAAAGCCTTTTTAGAAAAAAATCCAGAAGTAGTAAAAGGCTTTTTGAGAGCGTATTTTAAAGGACTTCAAGATACATTAAAAGATCCGGCAGCCGGATTGGAATCGGTGGTGAAAGCTGGAGATAGCTTGATGGACAAAAATGCGGAAAAGCGCCGCCTGCAAATTGCTTTAGAAAGGCTGTACGTCACTCCCGAAGTTGAAAAAGTTGGCTTGGGAGGAGTCGATCCAACTCGTCTGGAAGCCACAGCCAAACAAGTAGCAGAAGTCTTACAAATAGCAGCTCCGCCAGTTAATCAGATATTTGATGAGAGCTATTTGCCTCCCAAAGAGGAGCGGGCTTTACCTCCTGCTGCCGATCGCAAACCCTTGACTTAAAAGTCGATCGAATATATTGCCGTTGTCCCAGATCGCTCGGCGGTTGAAACCGCTCCTTGTCAAACAAAGTCCGCCTACGCGGACTAAGAAATCGAGGCGTATTCTACTCGTTACCAGGCTCTGCCTGGTAACGCAGATCCGGAGGCTCTGCCTCCAATTTCGCTATTTACGGTGTGAGGATAATGTCTAAATCTTTGTTTTTCCAAATCCTGCTGACAGCAACGCCAGCCTTTTTTTGTATTAATTTTCTGCATTATCCTGCCAGCTTTGCTGCGGAAATTGCCGCTGCTGGAACCGAGGAAGCAAAAGCCCTGACAGCAGAGTTACCGCTAGCAGAATTGGTTGCATCGCCAGTGGCGCTCGCACCAAGTCAAACACAGATAAACCCTGCGGTAACGCCAGAAATAGCCGCCAAGAACGAACTAAACGATCGACAACAACAGGAGAATAATTCACTCACTCCAGACAGCGATAAAGTCACATCAGTTTCTCAGCTAAACGATGTTACACCTGCCTATATAGTAACTGAAGAATCCGGCGAAGCACAAATTGCGATCGCACCAATCCCCACCCAGACAAATCCAGCGGTAACACCAGAAAATTCCGCCGCAATCGCACCAAAAAATCAACCAGAAACAGAGCCGGAAAAAGTTCCAGCATTTTCTCAAGAAAACAAGGTAAAACCTACAGAAACAGCAGCACAAGAATCCGGCGGATTGAACGTATTGGCAGAGTCAATGCAAACGCAGGAAAATCGGGCGCCGGCAAGTATTGACGATATCCAACAGATAGATAGCCTGGAAATAAACGACGCTTCCGAAATAGAGCAAGTCACCTCAGTTTCCCAGCTCAGCGATGTTAAACCCACAGATTGGGCATTTCAAGCACTGCAATCATTAGTTGAACGCTACGGCTGCATCGCAGGATATCCCGACGGCACCTATCGCGGAAATCGAGCCATGACTCGCTACGAATTCGCCGCCGGCTTGAACGCTTGCCTCGATAAAATTTCGGAATTAATAACAGCCGGAACCTCGAATTTAGTTAAAAAAGAGGATTTAAATAAACTCCAGAAACTGCAAGAAGAATTTGCGGCAGAACTAGCAACGCTGCGCGGTAGAGTCGATGTATTAGAAGCTCGAACGGCGGAGCTAGAATCTAATCAATTCTCGACCACAACGAAACTCAATGCTACGGTTTGGTTCAACCTCACATCAGCATTTCCCACAGGCGACATCACTGCCGAACGCAGTCGAACTACCCCAAACAGCGCCTTTGCTCCCCCAACTCGCGATGCCAACAATCGACCGACTCGGGTTGAACGAGAGCAACCAGAAACTACTTTTAGCTATTACGCTTTCTTAACGCTAAATACTTCGTTTACAGGCAAAGATTCCCTGGTAACTCAGTTAGTTTTTGGCAACGGCAATTCGCCTGCAAACGAACTGGTATCTGCGGGTTTTTACAATTCTTGGGGAACGCCGTTTTTAGACCAAACTGGTGTACCGACGGCGAATGTTCTGGGAATTCGCGAGATGTCTTACACGTTTCCGGTGGGAGATAAGGTGCAAGTTGCCATCGGGCCGCGGTTGAATTATTATCGATATTTTGACGGCAATCGCTTCACATTTTTTCTAAGGGGGGCGACGAGTTTTAACTCGAACGGGAGTACACTGTTGAATGCAGTCGATCGCGGATCGGGCGCTGCTGTCACTTGGCAAGTTGCCAAACCACTCAGGTTTACGGCTGCTTATATGGCTGAAAATACCGAATTTTTGAATCCTGCGGTATTCAATACGGCTAGCAATCCCAGCGAGGGTTTGTTTAACAGTTCAAACACGATGACAGCCCAGTTGGAATACGCCCCCAGCAACTCTTTCAATCTCAGGCTGATTTACGCGCGATCGAGCCTCAAACCTTATAATGGATTCATCGGCGGAGCAGTGGGCGAGCCGCTGCCTTACGGCTACGCAGATGACGGTTTTGGGGGAAGAGTTAGAGACTCCGGTGCAGATGCTTTTGTGCTCAATTTCGATTGGTTGCTGACCAGAAATTTTGGTTTATTCGGGCGGTATTCCTACGGGCAACTTGAGGTAAATCCGGTAAATCGCGATCGCTCTGGCGGAGATATTAAAGTACAGTCTTTTCAAGTCGGGATGGGATTTCCCGATTTGGGAAAAAAGGGCGCGCTGGGTGTACTTTCATTTGTGGTTCCCCATGATTATATATCGGGCCGCAGATTTTTGCTGTCGGGCGGGGGTAATGGAGGTACTCAGTACGAGGTAGAGGGTTCGTACTATTACCCGATTACTAATAATATTGCGATCGTCCCGGCATTTTACGCTATTTTCAATGCCAACAATTTTGATGGCAACCCCACTGTATTTGTCGGAAATCTTCGCACTCAGTTTAGCTTTTAAGTAGGCACACGGCTTTTAAGTAGGCACACGGCATTGCCGTGTGCCTACAGTTGCAGGTGCGGGTAGGCACACGGCAGGGCCGTGTGCCTACAGGTGTCGCGTACAATCTATAGTCCCTACAAAGGTCACCTGCAATCTATACCTATCTGCTACAGAAGCGTCAATGTGCTGTATCATTGATAATGAGTCAGCCAAAACAAACTCTCATTTAACATAAAAGTTTTAGATAGGAGGCTGAATCAACCATTTTTAACAATAGTAAACTAACTTTATTTTAAATTGAAGGATAACTGATTTTGGGCCTTTCATTTCGCGCGATTCGCCGCACTCAATCCCTCCACGAACAAACTTACCAAGCTCTCCGAACTGCTATCCTGTCGGGGGAATTAGCAGGTGGAGAACGCCTGATCGAAACACAACTGGCCCAAATGCTAAACGTCAGCAGAACTCCGGTGAGAGAAGCTTTGTGCCAACTGCAACGAGAGAATTTAGTGACGGCAGATCCGAATAATGGATTGCGCGTCGCTACGCTGTCGATCGCCGATGCTGCGGATCTTTATGATTGCCGCATCGCTTTGGAACAGTTATCGGCGGCTCAAGCGAGTCAAAATGCTACACCCGCTCAATTGAAACAACTCGAATCGATCGTCCAGCAGGCAGAAAGTACAACACCCTTGCGATCGGGCGAACTCACCAACTATCAATTGCTGTACGCAGACTGCCAATTTCACCGCTTGCTAGCGCAAAGTTCCGGCAATCTTTGGTTGGTAACTCTGTTGGATCAGGTGTTTGACAAAATGATATTAGTGCGGCTCCGCACAATGGAATACAATCCGGGAGTATTGGAAATTCGCAGCGAACACCGCTGCATTTATCAAGCTGTGAGCGCACAGAATGCACCCGCCGCGGCGCAAGCAATTAAAGAACATTTAATCGCCAGTAAAGCGCGGGTAATTAAAGAAATTCAGGAGATAGAACAGCAGCAGGGGAAAATAGATAAGTTAAAATAAAGGCGATCGTACCATTAAAAAGAATCTCTCCCGATCGCCAGAGCGACAATCTCAATTAACGATCGCGAGCGGGACGCTCGCACTGTAATATGTCAGCAAATTATCCGCGAGAATTAATCGGTTACGGGCAAAATCCGCCCCACCCCAAATGGCCCGATCGAGCGCGCATAGCCGTGCAATTTGTCATCAATTACGAAGAAGGCGGAGAAACCTGCATCCTGCACGGAGATGCGTCTTCGGAAACGTTTCTGTCAGAAATTGTTGGGGCCGTCCCCCTATTGGGACTGCGCCACATGAATATGGAATCCTGTTACGAATACGGCAGTCGGGCCGGTTTGTGGCGGCTGCACCGGATGTTTGTTTCGAGGGGAATACCGGTCACTGTTTACGGGGTAGCGATGGCATTAGAAAGGCATCCCGAAGCAGTAGCAGCGATGTTAGAGGCCGATTGGGAAATTGCCAGCCACGGCTACCGCTGGATCGATTATAAGTATTTTGGAGAAGAAGCGGAACGGGAGCACTTGCACAGGGCGATCGCCCTCCATACGCAAGTTACAGGCAGCCGTCCCCTCGGCTGGTATACCGGGCGCACGAGCCCCCATACTCGCAAGCTAGTAGCCGAGGAAGGCGGTTTTCTCTACGATGCCGACAGCTACGCGGATGACCTGCCTTACTGGGTGTACGAGTGCTCGCGACCCCACCTAGTAATTCCCTACACCCTCGACAACAACGATATGCGGTTTGCCACGAGTCAGGGGTTTAATTCCGGCGATCAGTTTTTTGCTTACCTGCGGGATGCTTTCGACTTACTCTACGCCGAGGGCGAGACAGCACCCAAGATGATGAGTGTGGGACTCCACTGCCGTTTGGCGGGCAGGCCGGGGCGCGCTGCTGCCCTGGCGCGTTTTTTGGATTACGTGCAGCAGCACGAAAAGGTATGGGTATGCCGCCGCATCGATATTGCCCGACACTGGCACGAATATCACAAGCCGATAGTCTCCAAGGAGGACTGAAGTCCTCACTACAAACCTGAAATCCGTAGGGACACGGCACTACAAACCTGAAATCCGTAGGGACACGGCAGTGCCGTGTCCCTACTACTACGAACCCGCTTTATAAGCGGCCCACCCACCTCGATCGGAAATATCTTCCCATTGGTACTTCTCCACTAACTCCCGCGGGTACAAGAAAGCCGTTAAAACTTCCCCGTCCTCCAAAACCACATCCGACGGATACATATACGGCGGTTCCCCCGCTGCAAGCTGTTCAAATTGCTCTGGAGTCAGTTCGTACACTTCGCCCGGAATTGATACGCCGGAGGCGGCCACTTCGTAAATTGCAGGATGCCAGCCATTTTCTGCCGAGTGCAAGCGGTAAATCGGACGAGTTTTCGCTTCTCTGATAAATTTGGCTTCTCCAAGGTTGCTGTTGTCCGGCTGACCCCGAAGGGCAGAACCGCAAATGAACACTCGTTTAGCTGCAATTGCTGTTTGAGTCATATCCACCTGATAAAAAATTGTGCTTTTTTCTACAGTTAAATCGCCGCGATCGCCTTTATTCTGCTTACTGTGTTTTGTATACAGCAGTTTAAGTGCCAAAGCCATCGATTTTTGTAAACAAGGCTACATAGTTTCGCCCATTTAAATAATATTGCATACAGTATACAAAACTTAGTTAAATCAATCAATAGCAGAACTTTAGATGACAGTTACATTAACACTTTCAGTCAACGGGTCGCGCCTCAACCGCAGCATTGCCCAACTCGCTCAAATCGGCAAACTACCGGGAGGAGGCGTCAGTCGGGTAGCATTTACCAAAGCAGATTTGCTTGCCCGCCAACTCGTTGAATCTTGGATGGTAGAAGCAGGGATGACAGTTCGCATTGACGCGGCGGGGAATATTATCGGTCGATATCCCGGAAAGCGCGAAGGTGCAGCGCTAGCCACAGGTTCTCACATCGACACCGTTCCTGTGGGCGGCCATTACGACGGAGTTTTGGGAGTTTTGGCAGGCATTGAAGTGGTGCGGGTACTGCACGAAAACAACCTGCGCTTGGAACATCCCATTGAGACGATCGTATTTACTGACGAAGAATGCACCGTTATCGGCTGCAAAGCGATGGCCGGAAATACAATCAGCGATGCGGCATATTACCGACGCAGCGACGGTACTTCCATTGAAACTTGCTTGGGAAAAATTGGCGGAGATTGGTCAAAAATTGGGGATGCCAAACGCCATCCCCAAGAAATAGCAGCTTTTGTAGAACTGCACGTCGAACAAGGAGGCGTTTTGGAAAGTACCGGCGACGAAATAGGAGTAGTCAAAGGCATTGTCGGACAGTACCGCTATGCAGTAACGGTAACGGGTCGCCCCAATCATGCCGGTTCGACGCCCATGCACGCCCGAAAAGATGCGCTGGTAGCGGCTGCACAAATGGTACTGGCAGTCAACAAGCTGGGAGTGGAAACACCCGGAGAACAGGTAGCAACGGTGGGTTACTTAAATGTGTCGCCGAATGCTACAAATATTGTTCCGGGAAAGGTGGATTTTAAAATCGACTTGCGCGATATATCTCAAACTCATTTGGAAGAGTTGTTAGTTAAAATGAAACACGAGTTTGGGGCGATCGCACTTGCCACCCAAACCGAAGTTGAAATGACCGAAATGCTGCACGTATTGCCGACGCTAGCAGCACCAAAAATTCAAAATGCAATTGCAGAAGTTTGCCGGGAATTAAGCTTGAGTTACACGCATTTAATCAGCCGCGCCGGACACGACGCTCAAGAAATCGGACGGTTTACCGATATGGGGATGATTTTCGTTGCTTCTCGCGGCGGCATCAGCCATGCAGAAGATGAATATACTTCCCCCGAACAGTGTACTCAGGGAGCAAATGCGCTGTTGCAAACGTTCTTGAAGCTCGATCGGCTTTATGGGGAGGGCGATCGATTTGAGATTTAAGATTTGAGATTTGAGATTTGAGATTTGAGATTTGAGATTTGAGATTGAGCAATGTAGGGTGCGTGACTGTGAATTGATTTGGGCTTGTGTGGCAGGCTTTTTTAGTCACGCACCGCAACTTTATGCAACTTTATATAGCAGAGTTTTATAATCCGATTTGGTGTTATATCATTACTTTATGGCGGCGACAAAATTGCAGTAGCAGTTTAATGGATATCAACACCCAAAAAGAATAATTCAGCTATGCTTACGTTTACGCCGTTGCCTCAGCAGCAGGGTGCATCTGCCAGCGAACAACGACTCTTCTAGACAAGCTGGGTGTAGACCTAATTATCACTGGAATTGCAGAACCAGGTTTAGCAAACTTTCCCATTCTTTATCTTCAAGTCAAATGTACCTCCTGAGATATCCTCAATGAAAATAGCCTTCGCTATCCCCTGAACATTAAAAACTACGAAGGATTGAGCGCAAACAATGCCTACCCTCCTAGAATTATAATTGTGGTGAATGTTCCCGATCCCCCCAGTGACTGGCTGCAACAGACAGAAACAGAACTCTGTTTAAAACGTTGCGCCTATTGGATATCATTAGAAGGTGCAGCACCTACTGACAATAAAGAAACCGTCACTATTTCAATACCCAGAACAAATATATTTTCGGCTGAGACTCTGACAAGTATCATGCAGCGTATCGCAACCGGGAGACAACTAGGAATGTGACAATATAAGGATATTGAATTGCTCAAAAATCTCCAACCTCAGCAAATTAGCTACTACTTAGAAACAAAAGGTTGGAAACAAGCACAACAAATTGACAGCCGCGCTATTATTTGAACAAGCAGCGATATCAAGCCAGAAGCCCCTCAAATCTTTCTACCTTTAAATTCCACTCTTCCTGACTTTCCCGTGTCAATGAACTTGATGCTAGAGACATTAGAGGTTATCGAAAAGCGCTCTAAAATGGAAATTTGAGCAGATTTAATTACCGGGCTTCCTAATACAACTATTCAGGGAATCGTGATTCAAATTCACACTCCTAACGCCGACAAACTAAGTGGCGAGATTACCTTACTAAGTGTCATTGCCGACCAACTGCGGAAAATAAAAACAGAACTTGCTGACAAAGACTACATTCTGGCAATCAAATCTTATCAAGAACGCTTGCCCGTTTTCTGTACGGGAGACTTAATCAAAGAAAATCAAGTATTTATTGTCAAAAATACCCGAAATTTTACCCTAGATGACCAATAGCAAAACTAACCAAGAATATTAGTGTAAAGTCGAGGGCGCTAATCTGCCAGACTTTCTAATATCCTCAAAAATCTTACTTGCCAAAATTATAGCCAAATTCACAGGAACAGCATTGCCGACCATTTTGTATCCATCAGCAATATACTTGTATTTAAAAGTAAACTCATCCGGGAAAGTCTGAACTCTCGCGCACTCTCGCACAGAAAGCCGACGGTAAGGCTGAGGCGAATTGGGGTCAAAAATGCGTTTGTCTTTGCCAACCAAAATCATTTTACTAGCTTGAGGATGGAGAGGCGCGTGTCTGCCACTTGCCTGAATTGTAAAAGAAGGTTCTGACCAACTCCTAACTCGATTCCGCGACATATAAATGCTGGAAAACCCCAAATCCGCACATTCGTGATTTGGGACAGAATCGTGATAATTATCTAATTTAGCCTTAACTGACATTGGCGCGATCGCCTGCAAATCAAAAATCGCATCTTTCAGCGTCAAAACCTCGGTTCCAGGTTCGGGAAACTCAAAACCAAAACCCAGAGTTTCCCGATAGCCAACAACAATCACCCTTTGCCTATCTTGCGGAACACCAAAATTTCTAGCATTCAACAACTTGTACGAAACCCGATACCCGATGTCCTCAAACTGCGATAATATATAAGTGAAAGCATCCTTGTTTCTGGGAGCCAAAATACCGCTAACATTCTCAGCTAAAAAAAACAAAGGCTGCTTGTCCCGCACAATTCTGATATACTCCCAGAAAAGTTGACCCCGACAGTCATCAATCCCCCGTTTAGCGCCGGCCGCACTCCAACTTTGACAAGGAGGTCCGCCGATTATCCCAATACAGTTGGGAATTTCATCAGATTTGATTTTTCTGATATCTCTGCGATCTAAAATAGTTTCAGGATGATTGTAATTATACGTATCCCAAATAGACTTATCATATTCATTCGCCCAAACCGGATTAAACCCAGCTAAGCGAAAACCCAAATCCAGCCCCCCACAACCAGAAAACAGAGAAATAATATCAAAAGCCACCTTTTTTCGCCCGCAATAAATACAATAAATCAATTATAAACCTCTCTTTTCTTAGATATCTATCTCTTTCTTCTCTCACTCTGCGCCCTCTGCGGTTAATAAAAAAATATAATTCACACACAAACAGAATTTATCATCCTCAATGAATGCAGAATCCATCCTCCAATCTTACCAACACTTCGGCGTCCACCTCGGCCTAGAAAGAATTCACCAAGTTCTAGAAAAACTAGATAACCCCCACCAAAAAGTACCCCTTATCCACATTGCCGGCACCAATGGCAAAGGTTCCGTTTGCGCTTATCTCTCTTCCGTACTAACAGAAGCAGGCTATCGAGTTGGACGCTACACATCCCCGCACCTAATCGATTGGACAGAAAGAATTTGCATCAACCAAAAACCGATTTCCCCAACAGAATTGCAACAGTGTCTAGAACGAGTTGTCGCCGCCACCGAAAACAACACCGAAACTCCCACTCAATTTGAAATAATCACCGCAGCAGCTTGGCTGTATTTCGTCGCACAAAAAACAGACATCGCAGTCATAGAAACTGGATTGGGCGGTAGATTAGATGCGACTAACGTTTGCGAAACACCTCTCGCTAGCGTCATTACTTCTATCAGTCTCGAACACTGGCAAATACTCGGCCCCACCGTTGCAGATATTGCTGGGGAAAAAGCGGGAATTCTTAAAGCAAAATGTCCGGCAGTTATCGGAGAATTGCCAGAATCAGCTAGAATAGTAGTAGAAAAACGCATTCAAGAATTAGACTGTCCGGCTACTTGGGTAAAACCAGCAGTAGATTTAGGACAAGGATTTGCAGAATATCAGTTTAATCGAAATGCGGATAAAATAAAATATCAATTGCCGCTGCTGGGAAAAATTCAATTAATGAATTCAGCAATTGCGATCGCAACTTTGCAAATTCTCCAAAACCAAGGATGGCAAATTTCCCCAACCGCGATCGAAAACGGTATCGCCAAAACCCAATGGCCCGGAAGACTCCAGCAGACAACTTGGAAAAACCGCAATATATTAATTGACGGCGCGCACAATCCAGCCGCAGCGATCGCCCTGCGCGAATACGTCGATAATCTTAACAGTTCCCAACCGATTAACTGGGTAATCGGCATTCTGGCGACTAAAGACTGCGACGATATTTTGAAAGCATTACTCAAAAAGGGCGATGGCCTTTACCTAGTACCCGTACCCGATCAAAACTCTTCATCCCCCGCAGAATTAGCCACCCTAGCTCAAATTATCTGCCCCGGATTAACTCTCTGTCAAGCCTTCCCCGACTTAACAACAGCTTTAGATGCTGCTGTTACAGGTGACAACCTAACAATCCTTTGCGGTTCGCTTTATCTCGTCGGCTATTTTTTGCAACAACAACAATCCCAAGCTTAAACGCATCCTGCCTTAAGATGAATTGTTCGGGTAAACTGCAAGAGATGCTTCATAGACACTGGGTTTCTTGTCGTAATCTCATGTCCGTTAGCAGCGAATAGGATAATAGCATCCGCCTTGTGAAGAGGCGGTAATTTCATCATTCGATAACAACTTAAAAGCTTATATATGCTTATATGTGGCGATACAGATTGCCATTATTTAATAATACGTCAAGTGGCAGAAAAAAGCAAGGGGCGAACTCAAAAAAGATTAATGCTTAATGCCCAATGCCACTCCCCTATTTTTGTTACAATTCAAGTGAATTTAGAAAAATTTAGAGATAAAAGTTTATGAGCAACCTTATATCGGTGCAAACGCTAATTGAATATATAGAAGCTTTGCCAGCCCAAGAGCAAACTTTACTATTTGACGAGCTTTTCAAGCGAAACATAATCAAGCAGCGTCAGGAAAACAATACAGCAGCAGTGAAGGCGTCTATCATGGCAGAAAGAGAAAAGCCGCGCCAGGAAAACACCAAGCAGACAGTCAAGACAAAAACACTCTTAACAGGTAATGCTACCTGCGACATTCTCGCAGCCGATCGCACTAACTTTGGGGGCGACCTCGACAGCTCAACTGCTCACATAATCATTAAAAACGAATCAGACACAACAGTCAGTGCAGCGTTGCTGGGATGGCCCGAATGTAAAGCTTTTGGCGAGACGCGATCGCAAGCACTGCAAAACCTTCACGATTTAGTAAATGCCCAGCTAGCCGAAGCAGAAATCGTCTCTGTCAAAATCACTTCTAGTCGATCAAACAATCCTTGGGTGAGGTTAGCTGGTAAGGATGAAAACGATCCGCAATACGATGAGGTATTGGCACACATAGAAGAATATCGTCGCGAACTCGATGCAGAAACCGAAGCTTATTACAGTCAAATTGACGCTGCGGCTGAGACCAAATGAGCCGATACATACTTGATACGGATTGTTTCTCCCTTTGGCGAAAGAATCATCCAATGATGGTGCAGCGGGTCGAGGTTAACGCAGAAAACCTTGCTGTAACTATCGTAACCGTAGAGGAAGTAATTCGCGGCAGGTTCAATGTTATCAGACAGGCTTCTGAACCTTCGCAAGCGGACAAATTAGTATTGGCTTACATCAAGTTATGGGATACATTAGATGTTTTCAAAAATCTCAACATTCTGAAATTTGACCAGAATGCTTTCACTATTTACACTGAGTTCCGCAGTCAAAGAATACGCATCGGCACGCAAGATTTGCGGATTGCTGCTATTGTACTTGCTAATAATGCTATCCTCGTTACGCGCAACCACCGAGATTTTTCGCAAGTGCCTGATTTAGTGCAGGAAGACTGGACAATTCAACCTTAAAAGCAAGAGGCGAGATCAAAAAAAATCCCGCCCCAGCTTCAATTAAAAACTACCTTTGATCCCAAGCCTTAGCCGCATCAGCCACAGCTTGGTCTACCGACTTCTCGTCCAACATTGCCGCCTGCAAATTGTCATAAATCGCCTTTTGCAGCTTCTTAACATCCTTGAGAGGCGGAATCAATAGCTCGGCGGAAGTCAACCCAGAAGCACTAACAACCCGAGCTCGATCGGCAGCAGCAGCATCAGCCGGAACGCTCTTAAAATAATCGTCCTTTAAAGCCTCAACCGTAGAAGGCAAAACATTAGCAGCCTTAGCAAAAGCCAACTGATTTTGAGAATTAGTGACGTACAAAGCAAATTTGACAGCATCATCAGGGCGCTTGCTGTCGCGGGGTACAACCAAATTCATCACCGCCACAGTCTTCTTGCCGGTTTCCCCCGTAATTTGAGGGGCAGCAGCCGAAACAGCACCAATACTAGGAGCATTCTCAGCAATCGCCTTCAAAAACTGAGGCCCGGAAGCCAACAAAGAAGTTTCCCCAGCTTGATAAAGCTCGATCGCCCTGCGATGTCCCTGCACCAAAACATCCTGCGGCAAAAGTCCGTTTTTGTACAAATCTACCCAATACTGAAAAACAGCTTTGCCTTTAGCAGTATTAAAAGCAGCCTTGCCTTTAGCGTCCACCAAAGGCACACCCATCTGCACGAAAGATTGCAGCACTTCCGCCGAATCTTCCGGCACAAAAGTCACAAAAAAAGCAAACTTACCAGTCTTTTCCTTCACCTGCTTGGCAACAGTTGCCAACTCGGCATAGGTAGCCGGAGGCTTAGCAATTCCAGCCTTCTTCAACAAATCAGTATTGTAAATTGTCACCCCAGTCGTGAGATACCAAGGAATGCCAAAACTCTTGCCGTCGAGTACGCCAGCTTTCCAGATATTTGGCAGATAGGTCGATCGAACTTGCTGCGGAATCCGAGAATCCAAATCCAGCCAAGCATTGCGTCCCGCCAACAGCGAAGCAAAATCGGGATTTAGGTTAACCACATCCGGCGCCGTTTTAGCCGAAACAGCCCCCAAAATTTTGCTTTCCATCGCCGACCAAGGAACGTCCACCCAGCGCACCTTCACCCCTGGATTTTCCGCTTCAAAACCGGCGATCGTCTTGTTGAAATACTCAGTAAACTGAGGTTGAAGCTGCATAGTCCAGAACTCGATTTCCTGCGTATTATTTGCCTGGGAATTAACAGCCGGCTTGCCACAACTTACCACCGCAGCCAGCAGCAGCCCCACCAGTCCAAAAACAGCAAACAGTTGCCAAGATTTACGTTTCATAGAATAAAATTTGAGAGTTATGGGAACCGTTAGATAACAAAGCGTGAAACGAAGCTATCCCTTTCCCCGCAGGGGTTCCCGTTCCCCGTAGGGGTTCCCGTAGGGTAGGGAATCGCCCGAATCAAGCGCGATCGAGTCAGTAACAGAGTTTTGTACCTGGGCCTAGGAGCGAGATAGTCTGTTTTTGTGCAGAATCAGCAGGTTTTTGGTCGATCGAGTTGGAATTTATTGACATTCGCAGCAGAATAGCTATTGTCAAGTAAATTGGATAGCATAAAATCGGAACTAGCGATCGCGCAACACAGACGGAGCGGCGTAGCTACGGCGGGATACCGAGATTACAGCACTATTTCGGCAGTTGGAAACCAACCCTCCAACACCGGACTCGCTGAATCAGGCTGGCCAACAACAAAAGAAAAAAATAGCAATTACCGGCGACCCAATCACATGGTTAACTTTTTCAAAGGTCTACTTTCCCAACGCCAGCCAGGAATCGGGATCGAAATAGCCCCAGACCGCATCAACATCATTCAGCTCGAAAAGAAAGCTCAGGCATTAAAATTAGGCATCCTAGCCTCCATAGAAGTTCCAGAAGACATAGTACAAGAAGGACAAATAGTCGATCCGCCGGGAATGGCAGAACTAATACGTACCGTCCTTGCCGACAACAAAATCAAAGCCAAGCGAGTAGCCACAGCCATTCCCGGCCGCGAAGCCGTCATCCGCCTCATCCCAGTTCCTGCAGAGCTCAACGAAGAAGAACTGCGGGATTACATGAACGCAGAAGCAGGACTGTACTTGCCGTTTCCCAGAGAAGACGCGGACGTAGACTATCAAAAAATAGGCCTTTTTGTAGATGACGACGGAGTAGAAAAAGTGCAGGTCGTGTTAGTAGCAACCCGCCGAGAAGTTACCGATACATACATCGAAACCTTCAAAGAAGCCGGACTGATTATAGACGTACTAGAAGTAACCAGTTTTGCCCTAATCCGCACCCTCAAAGAACAACTGCAACAATTTTCCTCCCAAGAAGCAGCAGTTCTCACCGCCATAGAATTTGACAGCACCGAGTTAGCTATAGTAGTGGACGGCATACCTCAGTTCAACCGTACCATCCCGATCGGCACCTACCAAATCCAGACCGCCCTCAACCAAGCCATGAACCTGCCGCCAACCAGAGACACCAGCGAACTGCAAGGCATGACCCTGCCCGTCACAGATACAATGGGCGCATCGGGAGACGCCAATCCGGGAACAAATGCGATGATAAAAGTATTGGGAGAACTAGCAGACGAACTGCGCCGCTCAGTAGACTTTTACCTCAACCAGAGCGAAGAACTCGAAGTAGCGCAACTGCTGCTAGCAGGCCCTGGAGCTGCGATCGGCAAACTAGACGAATTTTTTATGCAAAGATTAAGCTTGCCCGCATCTCAAGTCGATCCCATCGAAACCCTAGGACTCGAAATCAGCCAAGAAATTACCCCAGAACAGCGAGCAGGTTTAGGAGTCGCGCTAGGTTTAGGACTAAGGGAGGTTATGTGACCTAACAGTTTTAGATGAGAGAAAAACCCATTTGAGAATTTTAGGTAAAAATCCCTTCCAAAAGAAGAAGGTAGAAAGTAGAAGGTAAAATATTGGAGGTAGAAGGTAGAAGGTAAAAGGTAGAATATATCTGAAGTAGAAGCAGCCCCTTTTTTCAGTAGAAGGCAAAAAGTTGTTTCTTTCTTCCCTAAATAAATCCTTCACTTGTACCAGCAATCTTGGGTTCTGTCTAAAATCTCAAATTTCAAATTTAAATCTATAGCAACAGCCAAGACTGTTAGGACATTCTTAATTGCTCAAACATAAGCGGTAAATCAGTTTTTCCTTCTTCCTTGTGTCTTTTACCTTCTACCTTGTGCCTTCTGCCTTCTTCCTTCTGCTATAAAATCGAGTGAAGCCATGTACAGCCTAGATATTAATTTTCTCAACGACCGTCCGGACTACAAACCCGTTGCAACCAAAAGCCCAGCTAAAAAAAGTTCCGGTGGGGCCAAAGACCAACTGCCCATATATGGGGCGGTGCTGTTTGCCTTCGGGGTCAACGCCGCCGTCCTGGGCGCCTGGTGGTGGGCGACTAACGAAAATAACAAGTTGGCCCAACAACAAGCAACCATCGACCAAGAACTGGTAACGTTAAACACTCAAGCCAGCACCATCAAAGCCATCAACGCCGAAACCGACCAAGTTACCGCCGAATACAAAGCATTAGCCGGAGTATTCGACCAAATTAAACCTTGGTCAGCGATGCTGCAAGACCTCAGCGCCCGCACCCCGGCGGGAGTGCAAATTGGCAAAATCGAGCAAATCGACCCCAGTCCCTCCCCCGTTGCAGCAGCACCCCCACCCCCTGCAGCCACCCCCGCAGCCAGCCCGTCCCCAGGGGCGAGTCCGTCTCCAGCCAGCCCTACCCCGGCTGCCGCTCCCCCCCCCGTCGTCCCGCAGCAGGCAGCAAAAGTACAAATTTCCGGGATAGCCAGTACCTTTGCTCAAGTTAACGACTTTATGCTGCTAGTCCAGCGTTCTCCTTTCTTCCTTAACACCGATACCAAACTGATAGCGGCCACATTAAAAAACAACCCCGCACAATTACAAGTACGCAACCAAAACGCAGCACCACCAGAACTTCCCAAACTGCGACCGGTGGTGGAATATAAAATTGAAACGACGCTCAGCCCGACCGGAGCCTCCGAGTTGCTCCCCGAGCTCCGCAGCAAGCAAGCAGACGGGCTAGCAATACGGATAGAAACACTTCAAGAAAAAGGAGTGCTAGAACCACAAAAACCAGAGGTGAAAAAACAATGACAGCAAATCAGTTTATTCCCAGCGGCGCACAAGCAGAAGATACAGGGGCTCAGGAAATATTCGGCATTAAGCTGACACCCCAAGTCCAAGCAATCGGCATCGCGGTTCTCGGCCTTCTACTTGCCGGCGGCCTCGGCTACCAGTTCGTACTTCCCGAATTCCAAAAAAGCGGCGAATTCCAGCAAAAACTTAGCGAAAGCAAGCAAACGCAACTGCAATTGCAAACTCAAATTCAAAAAAAGGCAGAAGCAGAAGCAAAGCAAGAAGAAGCAAAACAGCGTCGGGCAAACGTGACGGCAATGTTTGCCAGCGACGCCAGCGCCAACACGCTTTTGCTTGACATGACGCAACTGGTTAATAGAATCAATGCCGGCGTGCAAGGAGATGACCTCAAGGCTAAAATTACCAAGTTTGAGCCGGATAGGCCCCCAGCGGCAGCAACCGCCGCGCCGGGAGCTCCAGACCCTGATATTCTCGCCGATACTTCCTTCGGGCCGTCCCTCGCTGGCAAGCTCAGACGGAAAAAATTTAAGGTAGAGTTTGAAGGCACTTTCGCTCAAACCCGCAATTTTATGCGTAACTTGGAGTTGATGCAGTCACTGTTGGTAGTGAGGAATTTGAAATCTGAATTGCTAGCATCAAATCAGCCCATTGAAGTTGACTTTTTGAAAGGGAAAATAGTCCCTGTGGAGCAGCCGCCAACTAAAATTAAAACTGCTTTTGACTTGCACGCGCTGCTGCCGTTAAAGCAAGAAGAAAAACCGCCAACTCCGGCTCCAAGTCCTGGTGCTAAGTAGCTGTAGTTTGGCGGATATTAGTTAGCTATTGTTACCAAATGGCTATTTCACAAGAAAGGAGAAGACAGCAGGTTAAATTTTGAAGATTGAAGGTAGAAGTCAAAAAATATGAATGCCAGAAAAATATTTTTTATATGGCAATCAACAATTTGCTCTAAAACCTAATTTCTTCTAATACCATTTTCAAAAAGGAATGGAAATGTATAGCAATTTTTGCAGGAGTCGTATTTCTTTTACCCCAGCCCAATCCTCCCCTTACAAAGGGGAGGGAGTAAGAAATCCACAAATGATGCGAGGGTTGCTGTAGGATAGCTTCTAACCCTGATATCATCAGTTATTCCCAATAGAAAAAAGAAAATCGAAAAGGGCATAACTTCTTCCTTAAAAAAGGCTGGAAGCGAGAATATTTTAGTCAGTTTAGCAGCTAGCGACAAAAGACTGCGAACAAAAAATAACAAAGTGTAGTGGAGGAGAGAACGTGAAACAGCATCTACGGTTAAGTGGAGGACTCTTATGCAGCGTTGCAGGAGTTGCGATCGCCCAAGCCCCCGTCTGGGCAGCGCCGACTCAAGTCACAGGAGTGCAAGTAAGTCAAGGCAATAATGGCGTAAATATTGTGCTGGCGACAGAAAAGGGCGATCGCCCGCAAGTTTTCGCCATCAATAACGGCAATACTTACCAAGCCACAATTGTTAACACCCAGCTTCGCTTGCCACAAGGCAACAGCTTCCGTCAAGATAACCCCGCTCCAGGGATTTCTTCCGTAGAAATCAGCCAGGTAGAGGCTAACAGCATCCGCGTTGTGGTGGCGGGTACCAACGGAGTTCCCAACGGACAAATTGTGCCGGGACAAGGCCAAAGCATCGTTCTCAGCGTTGCCGGACAGGGTGGTACAGCACAGTCTGCCCCAACTGTACCCCCGCCGCCTCCAGGTCTGCCGCTGAGCCAAACAGCTCCCCCGCCGGCTCCCCAAGTCCGAACCTCGCAAACCCCAGGCGTGCTGCTGCCAAATCCCGAAGTTACTGTTACCAGGAACGATCGCCCCCCCCTCCCCAGCGAAATACAATCCCAGACAAATCAGGCTGCGCCTTTCCAACCGCGCGCCGTGGCGCCGCCCTTGGGAGATATCGCAGTGTCTAACATTGCCCCCGGCGCGGGAAATATTGAACTGAGTTCGGGAGAACGCATCCCCCGCTTGGTGCTGCGGGATGCCCCAGTCCGGGACGTTTTGGCTCTGCTGGCCCGCGCTGCGGGCTTGAACATTGCTTTTACAGGTGGCGGTGCCCCTGCTCAACCGGGCCAGCCCGCAGTGCCTGGTCAGCCGGGAGCCACCGGTTCAGATGAAGGGCCCAAGATTTCTTTGGACATCGAAAATGAGTCGGTGCAAGATGTCTTTAATTACGTGCTGCGCCTCAGCGGGTTGCAAGCTAACCGCCAAGGGCGGACGATTTTTGTAGGGACTAGCTTGCCGATCGACTCGCGCAATATTATCATTCGGACTCTGCGGCTCAATCAAGTTCGGTCTACGGATGCAGCTAACTTTTTGAGCGCTCAAGGGGCGGAAACTCAACTGCCGATTACTCGGGTGACAATTCAAAGCGTGGGCCAGGGAAATGCGGCGCGGGATGTAGAAATTAGGGAACCTGACATTAAGGCGATCGGCGCTAGGGAAGGCACCGGGCCGCTCTTGCTGAGGGGACTGTCGGTGCTGGCGGATTCTCGGCTCAATTCCATCACTTTAGTGGGAGACCCGCGCAAAGTTGACATGGCTGTGGCTTTCTTGACACAGCTAGATTTGCGTCGCCGTCAAGTTGCAGTCAACGTCAAGGTGATCGATATCAACTTGTTGGGAAACAACAACACCAGCAGCAGTTTCTCTTTCGGAATTAATAACAATTTCTTTGTCAATGACAATGGGGCGGCAAGTCTCAATTTTGGTGGCATCAATCCGCCCACTGGGACTGCCCTTGGGGGGATAAACGCTCGGCCGATCGTCCAGAACCCCCTAGGAACCCCCGATGTTTTCTACGATGCGAACGGTAGGCGTATCGTGCCGTTTACAGGTCAAGGTCTCGAAGGTCCCGCCAAAGGTGTGTTCCTCCAGCCGACAGCCCCAATTACTAATGACCCCACGCGAGTTGGAATTACGGATTACGAGCCAGGCTCGACGACAGGCTCAGGAAGTGCAGAGTTCGGCTTGTTCCCGCTGTTCCAATATCCCAGGAGATTCCTGTCGGCGTTGCAGGCAACGATTCAGAGCCAGAATGCCAAAATCCTGACCGATCCGACTTTGGTGGTTCAAGAAGGAGAAACGGCGAATGTGAATATTACTGATGAGGTGATCAGTAATATCACGTCCGACACCCAGACTACCGGAAATACAAGTACCACAACGGTGACGGCTGTCAAAGACAGGGCTGGTTTGCAGTTGGGGGTGGCGATCGACCGGATTGACGACAACGGCTTTGTGTCTCTGCGGGTCAACCCGATTATCAGAACACCGGGCAGCCCCCAAAACCTAAGCACGGGCCCGAACACCAATACTATCAGGCTGCTGGGCGAGCGCTCGTTGCAATCGGGATTAATTCGCCTGCGGGACGGTCAGACTTTGATTGTTTCGGGGATTATCCGCGACGAAGAACGGATTACAGCGAACAAGATTCCGATTTTGGGAGATTTGCCGATTATCGGTTCGCTGTTCAGGAGTACCAATAAGGCTAACCAGCGGGCGGAGTTGATTGTATTGCTGACACCGCAGATTTTGGATGATAGCGATCGATCGAACTTTGGCTACCAAAACAACATCAGTCCCGACGCCCGCCAACTGTTGCAGCGCAGCCAGCCCGTCCAGCCGAGACAGTAGAAACGAAGGAAAAATGCCTGGCTGTCAACTTTCCACCCTCTTTCCCTTGAGCTGACAGTCGGACAGGGGTTTCAACCTCGGCCTCAAAGCTAAAGTCCTCTTGCATAGGACTAAAGAACTCATTAGTCCTATGCAAGAGGAGTATAAATCAATACTCCGGACAGTTTTTGAGACAGAGGCTGAAACCCTCATTCTACCGTTAGCATTTGACCTCGCTGAGAAGGCCCAAACCCGCATTCTACCGTTAGTGATTGAAAACTGTCCGGACTATTGATAAATCACTCTTTCAGTCGTCTAAAGACGACTTGAGCTATGAGACAGGGACTTCAGCCCCTGGCGGGTTTAGGGAGAATGAAACAGCCCTGCCCCGCTGGCGAAAGAAAGAGGGGAAATAAAGAAGAAAGAAGGAAAAAACTTTTCCTTTAGCCCTTGACAAATTACATTTTATTCCTTCTATTTCTTCTTTTTTTAAGCTTTCAAATCCACCGAGGCGACAAATCTTCTCTCCAAGGTGGTATTTTTTTACCTAAATTTTGGGATTAATTAAAAAAAATTAGCAAGTTCCATATAAATTAAAGGTTCCACCGATCCATAACGGTCGGCAAGACTTTAGAATAATGCAGTGAAAATTAGATGCTGTGGGGTTTTCAGCACTTAGAAACAAAAATTCCTTTTCTGACCAATTACCCTAGGGTAATTAGTATTCAGCAGGAGTTGTGATTCGGGGAAGCGGACGGGAGCAATAGGGAACCACCCAAACCTCCCAATCCACACCTCAATCCAGTTGAGCACTCACGGCTAATAGTTGAACTAACTCTGTTTAACGTAATTTTGCAAATCCAGAAGGAGTTCGCAATGAACAAAGGTGAATTGGTTGATGCAGTCGCGGAAAAGGCTAGCGTGACGAAAAAACAGGCAGATGCTGTTTTGAGTGCCGCCCTTGAAGCAATCATGGAAGCTGTCTCCGATGGCGACAAGGTGACGCTGGTCGGTTTTGGCTCGTTTGAGTCGCGGGAACGCAAGGCCCGCGAGGGTCGCAATCCCAAAACTGGCGACAAGATGGAAATCCCGGCAACCAGAGTTCCTGCATTTTCCGCAGGGAAGTTGTTTAAGGACAGAGTTGCACCGCCGAAAAACGCGGAATAGCTGGCGAACTGAGTCTTGATTAGACCTGTACACGGTGGGAATTTAGCTTGGGCAGCCGCACTGGCAGGCTGCCCTGCCTCTGCTATTCTGGATTTTTCTGCCAGTATCAGTCCTTTGGGCCCTCCTGAGTCGGCCCTGGATGCGATTCAATCACACTTGAGCAGTCTTACGGCTTACCCAGACCCGGATTATGGAGAGCTCAGGACTGCTTTGGGTGAGGCTTTGAATGTTGACCCGGATTGGGTTTTGCCGGGGAATGGTTCGGCGGAATTGTTGACTTGGGCGGCTTGGGATTTGTCGAAGCTTCCGGCGACTTATTTGGTGACTCCGGCTTTTGGCGATTACTGGCGGGCTCTTTCGGCTTTCGGGGCGAAGGTGCTCAAATGTCCTTTGGATCTCCAATTGTTGGACGCGGAGCCTGTTCGCCGATTAGTAACGGATGATTTGTCGGTTTCTAACCGTTCCCTTGTCTCCCCTTCTTTCCGTCTCCCGGTTCCTCTTGCTCTCGATGCCGAGAGAGGTTTGCTTCTGAACAACCCGCACAATCCTACGGGTTTACTGTTTGGGAGAGAGGCGATTTTGCCTTATGTGGAGCAGTTAGGTATGGTGGTGGTGGATGAGGCCTTTATGGACTTTCTACCGCCTTCTGAGCAGGAAACTTTGATCGATGCTGTTGAGGAGTTTCCGAATTTGGTGATTTTACGATCGCTCACTAAATTCTATTCTCTGCCGGGACTGCGGTTGGGCTGTGCGATCGCCCATCCCGATATTCTGCGCCGCTGGCAGCAGCAGCGCGATCCTTGGCCTGTGAATGCTTTGGCTGCTGCTGCTGCTGCTGCTGTGGTTCGAGATGCTGCTTTTGAGCGGCAAACCTGGGATTGGCTTCCTGTTGCTCGCCGAGAGCTATTTGAGGGTTTGGCTAATTTACCCGGTTTGGAACCTTTTCCAGGCGCGGCTAATTTCTTGTTGGTTGAGTCGTCTATGTCGGTTTCTTCTATTCAAAAAAGTCTGTTGGAACGACACCGGATTTTGATTCGGGATTGTTTGAGTTTTCCTGAGTTGGGCGATCGGTTTTTTCGGGTAGCTGTGCGCTCAAGGGCGGACAATCTGCGGCTGATTGCTGGACTTACGGATGTCATTAGTCGTTAACTCGGAAATTCATTTCACGCCAACATCAAAGATTTGGCGTGAGATGAATGCCAGTGAGTTTAAGACTGCACATCTTTGATAGAGTCGGTGAACCGCAGATGTAAGACAGATAAACACAGATAAACGCAGATAATTTCCAGAATTAAGAGCTAAGGAAAGCAATTCAAGTCTGCTGATTACTGACTGCTGACTATTGACTACTGACTACTGACTTCTTTATTTATGCTTGACTATGATTTAGTGATTATTGGTGGAACTCCGGCCGGACGTTATGCTGCTTTGACTGCAACTAATTTCCCGGCTCGCGTTGCTTTGGTGGAACCGCTAAGTAATTCCCAAGATTTGCCGACAGGGGGGAAAGAGTCGATCGACCTTGGTTTGAGATACAGCCAAACTTTGAGGGAGGCTGCTCGTTTTGCTCAGCAGATAACCCGCCAGCAGTTGGGGGTGCGCTGGGAAGTAGCTAATTCCTCCATGCCGATCAAATTAGGGTTTGACGGGGTTCTCAAGTGGGCCGAGGGTGTTGTTTCTAATTTGTCAGAAATTGATGATCTCGGCGTTTTGGCTGCTCGCGGTGTCGATGTTATTTTTGGCAGCGGCGAGTTTGTGGCGAAACCGGATTTGGCTTTTGTTGTCGGCGGGCGAAAATTGCGATCGCTTTGTTATTTGCTAGCTTGTCCAACTCTGCCGGCGATTCCCAATATTGAAGGACTTTCGTCTGCTGGCTTTTTTACTTCGGAAACTGTCGGGGAATTAGCAAAACTTCCAGAGTTACCTAAAAGTTTGGCTGTAATCGGTGCCGATCCCAGCGGTGTCGAAGTGGCTCAGACTTTTTCTCGGCTGGGGGTTGCTGTCACTTTGGTGGTGAAAAGTTCGCACATTTTGGCTAAAGAAGACCGGGAGGCTGCTGGTTTGGTGCAAGCTGGAATGGAAGCTGAAGGAGTGCGAATTCTGACTGCTACTGAGGTGACTCAAGCGAGGGTGATTGATGGTAAGAAGTGGATTCAAGCTGGGCCAAGGGCGATCGAAGCTGAGGAGATTTTTCTGGCCGCCGGTAGAGGGCACAATTTTTCGTCATTAAATCTCGAAGCGGCTAGGGTTAAATTCAGCGATCGCGGGGTGATTTTAAATGAAAAGCTGCAAACAACTAATCACCGAATTTACGCGATCGGCGATGTTGCTGGAGGTTATCCGTTCCCTCACATCGCTAATTACGAAGCTGCAGTTGCTGTGAAAAATGCTTTGTTTTTGCCAATGTTTCAAATAGATTATCGCGGGATTCCTTGGGCGATTTTTTCTGACCCGCAATTGGCGAGGGTTGGCTTGACTGAAGCGCAAGCAAGGCGCCGTTTTGGAGACGATCTCATTGTTTGTCGGGAATATTTCAAGAATGTTGAAAGAGCTCAAATGTCCGGGGATACAACTGGTTTTTGTAAGATTGTCGGGCGTCGCAACGGGGAGATTTTGGGAGCGAGTATTGTGGGGCCGCAAGCTGCTGAGTTGATTCACGCGATCGCCTTGGCTGTGCGTCACGGGATGAAGGTTGAGGCGATCGCCCAACTTCCTTATATTTGGTCGAGTTTTTCGGCAATTAACGGTCAAACTGCTGCTGTTTGGGAGTCGCAGCGCTTGGGCAGCAACACTTTTATGCAGAATTTGTGGGAGAATTTGTTTCACTGGCGCAGGTATTGGAAGTAAAAAAATCAAAGGGGTAATTGGTAATTCGTAATTGTAAGTATCTGAGTGGCAAAATATAATTGACTTGGGCTAGTTCCATAGTCTACTTATGAACTTTGGCATTTAATGCCTGATTCACTTATTAGATTGGGCAGCTTGTTGTGGCATCTCGACAAATAATTCGGCTGGCGATTCCCTGAATCCCAATTTATCCCAAATCTGACACACAAACTCAATTTTCTCTGCTTCCAGCTTTAAATTACGCTCCGCCCGAATTGTATTAATGACATTAAATTATTACCTAAACTATATATTAACATTTAATAGGCGATCGCATACAAGCATCGGTGTCAAAAATACTTTTAAGTACCTGAGTAGCCTCTTAAATTTTTCTTCTATCAACTGCTCTCCTTCACTCAGCCTTATCCTCCTTCATTTTCTACTTAGTCTTAACTCAAGTATAAACAGCTCTTACATAAACAATTCAAGTATTGTTTTAAACTCGTGTTTTCATAAGTTGAACCACAAAGTATATTAAGAAAAATGTAATACACTGAATACCACAGCAGATAGAGCGACAATAGTAGATATCAACTCTCAGAAACTTCAGGCTTTATAGAAGTAGTAGGAATACGTAGGTATGACTAGCATCACAAATCTTGTTCAAGGATATTACATAAACGAGCAAATATACGCAGGTAATCGAACTCTAGTTTATCGTGGCATTCGCTCGGAAAATGGGCAGCCAGTCGCGATCAAACTGCTGCGAAATGACTTTCCCCGCTTCAACGAACTGCTTCATTTTCGCAACCAGTACATCATTGCTAAAAACTTAGATATCCCTGGCAGTGTTAAGGCATACAGCCTGGAGACTTACCATAACCACTATGCTCTGGTGATGGAAGACTTTGGCGGAATTTCCTTAAGTAACTACCTTGCTAGTCTCGCATCCGATAGCAACGAAGCTCTAGAAGGCTTGCCCGTTAACGAGTTTCTTCCCATTGCCATTCAAATTGCCAACGCCCTTGACGGACTTTATCGCCACCGAGTCATCCATAAAGACCTCAAGCCCGCCAACATTCTGATTAACCCCACCAGCAAAGAAGTGAAGCTGATTGACTTCAGCATCGCTTCCCTGCTGCCTCGCGAAACCCAAGAAATTCAAAATCCTAACGTCCTCGAAGGCACTTTACCCTACATATCTCCAGAACAAACTGGCCGGATGAACAGGGGTATTGACTACCGCACAGATTTCTACTCTTTAGGAGTAACATTCTACGAATTACTAACAGGAAAGTTACCATTTCAAACAGATGATCCAATGGATTTGGTACACTGCCACCTCGCCAAACAACCTATCCCAGCCTCAACGATCAACCAGAGTGTTCCATTGGTGCTGTCTGAGATTGTCAGCAAACTGATGGCGAAGAATGCTGAAGCTCGGTATCAAAGCGCGATCGGACTCAAGTTTGATTTGGAAACTTGTTTATCCCAGTGGCAAGAGACAGGGACGCTGACTAACTTTAAAATAGGGGAGCGAGATTTGTGCGATCGCTTTACTCTTCCAGAAAAATTATACGGTAGAGAAAGGGAAGTATTCTCCCTGCTAGCGGCCTTTGAGCGCGTCAGTGGGGGAAGCACGGAAATGATGCTCGTTGCCGGTTTCTCCGGCATTGGCAAAACCGCTGTTGTCAACGAAGTTCACAAACCAATTGTGAGACAGCGAGGATACTTTATTAAAGGCAAATTCGACCAATTCCAACGTAACCTTCCTTTTAGTGCTTTTGTCCAAGCTTTTCGCGATTTAATGGGACAATTGCTGTCAGAAACAGATGCTAAAATTGAAGAATGGAAGTTAAAAATTTTGGCAGCTTTGGGCGAGAGCGCTGGGGTGATAGTTGAAGTCATTCCCGAACTCGAACGTATTATCGGCTCGCAACCGCCAGTCCCAGAACTTTCTGGCAGTGCCGGTCAAAATCGCTTCAATTTGTTATTGGAAAAGTTTATTCAATTATTCACAACAAAAGAACATCCTTTAGTGATTTTCTTGGACGATTTGCAATGGGCAGACTCAGCATCGTTAAAATTAATTCAACTGCTGATGAGTGCTACCGATAACTGCTATCTCTTATTAATGGGAGCTTATCGAGATAACGAAGTGTTTCCAGCACATCCCTTGATGCTGACCTTAGCAGATATTCAAAAAACTGAAGCAAAGGTGAATGCGATTACCTTAGCTCCGCTCGATCGAGCGGACGTAAATAGTTTAGTAGCCGATACTCTAGCTTGTTCTACAGCGTTGGCTCTGCCTTTGACAGAACTCGTTTATCAGAAAACCCAAGGCAATCCATTTTTCAGCACACAATTTCTCAAATCTTTGCATGAAGATGGGCTAATTAAATTTAATTTTGAAGAGCGGTATTGGCAGTGCGATATTGCCCGAGTGCGAACCTTGGCACTAACAGATGATGTAGTAGAATTTATGGCACTTCAGTTGCGAAAGTTGCCAACCCAGACACAGGAAGTTTTAAAGTTAGCTGCTTGTATTGGCAATCAGTTCGATTTAGGGACTTTAGCAATTGTTGATGAAAGTTATCCCGTAGAAACCGCAACAGATTTATGGAAGGCACTAGAAGATGGGCTAATTTTACCCATTACCGAAGTTTATAAGTTTTATCAAGCAGAGGTGAATAGCGAATCGGTAATCGGTAATGGGAAAAAATCTGACCAATTATCATTTACCCATGACCAATTACCCAAATATAAGTTTTTACACGATCGGGTCCAGCAAGCAGCCTATTCTCTCATTCCTGAAGACCAAAAGCGCTCGACTCACTTAAAAATCGGTCACCTGCTGTTAGAGAAGACGCCAGAAGCAGATCGAGAAGAAAGAATTTTTGATATTGTCAACCACTTAAATGTGGGAGTTGAGCTAATTACTCAGGAAGGACAACGGGAGCAATTAGCACAGTTGAATCTGGTTGCTGGAAAGAAAGCCAAAGCTGCTACCGCTTATGATGCTGCGGTTGAATGCTTCAATATTGGCAGGAAATTACTGACAGAAAGTTGTTGGCATAATCAATACGAACTAGCCTTGGCGCTGTCTACAAAAGCAGCAGAAGTGGCATATCTCAGCGGTGATTTTGACCAGATGAAAAAATTAGCAGCAGTCGTGGAAAACAGCGCCCAAACGCTGCTGGACAAAGTAAAAGTGTACGAAGTCCAAATTCAAGCTTATATAGCTCAGAACAAGTTACTAGAAGCAGTTAATACGGCGCTACAAGTCTTAAAGCTGTTGGAAGTAGAATTTCCTTCTAAAGTGAACCCGTCAGATATTGAGCAGGCACTAGGGGAAACTGCGTCAATTTTGAACGGCAAGCAAATTGAGGATTTAATTGACCTGCCTCAAATGAGCGATCCCTATAAACTAGCAGCTATGAGACTTTTATCAAGTATCTTTGCTGCGGCATACATTGCTGCGCCAGAACTGGTGCCTTTGACGGTGTGCAAACAAGTAGATTTATCTGTCCAATATGGTAATGCTTCGGTATCTCCGTTTGCTTATGCAAATTATGGTCTTCTACTTTGCGGAGTTGTGGGAGATATTGATTCGGGTTATCAGTTCGGCCAATTGGCTTTAAATCTATTGTCGAAGTTGAATTCTCAAGAAATCAAAGCCAAGACAGTCGTTATGGTAAATATATTTATCCGACCTTGGAAAGAGCATCTGAGAAAAACCTTAGAACCTCTGGTATCAGCTTACTCTACTGGAATGGATACAGGAGATTTACAATATGCTGCCTTTGGTCTAATGCTGTACTCCTATTTTGCTTACTTTAGCGGCAAAGAACTGACTGTCCTTGAAAGAGAAATGGCAATCTACAGAAATGCTCTTCATAAAAGTATGCAAACAACAGCGCTTCATTATCACGAAATTTATTGGCAGGCTGTCTTAAATCTTCTCGACAATAGTGGAAATAATTGCTGCTTAAAGGGTGAAGCCTGCGATGAGCAGATCAGGTTGCCACTGCTCCAGCAAGCAAACGACAAAACGGGACTTTACTACATATATTGGAACAAACTTTTACTTAGTTACTGGTTTGAAAATTACTCAGAAGCGATTGAAAATATTGCTTTAGCAGAGAAGTATTTGGACGCAGTGGTAGGATTGCCTCTTATTCCTCTCTTCCATTTTTACGATTCTCTAGTGAGGTTGGCGGTGTATTCTGATACTCCACAGTCAGAGCAACAGAGGATTCTTGACAGAGTACAAGCTAATCAAGAAAAAATGCAGAAATGGGCGCATCATGCCCCCATGAATCATCTGCATAAATTCTATCTAGTGGAGGCTCAACGGCATCGGGTTTTAGACGAAAAAATAGAAGCGATCGAGATGTACGACAAAGCGATCGCTCTTGCTAAAGAAAACGGGTACATCAACGAAGAAGCTTTAGCTCACGAACTCGCTGCTAAATTCTATTTAGAATGGGGTAAAGAAAAACTGGCAAAACCCTATTTAATTGATGCTTACTATGCTTACGCTCGTTGGGGAGCAAAAGCAAAGATTGACCATCTAGAACAGCGCTATCCTCAATTGCTTGCTGTGATCCTGGAACAGGAGCGAACTCGCCCGAATCCGAGTGAAACAATTCACACATCCACCCATAGTGAATCATCCGTATCTAACACGAATAGAACAATTATCGGTAGCACCAGCAGTTGGGGCTTAGTAGATTTGCCGACAGTTATCAAAGCTTCTCAAGCTCTATCTAGCGAAATTAAACTCGATCAATTGCTCACTACCCTGATGCAAGTGGTGGTGAAGAATTCCGGAGCACAAAGCGGAGCATTAATTTTGAATGAAGAGGGAAACTGGAGGCTCAATGTCCACTGCACAAACCGTCAAGACTGCCTTCTGCAATCAATTCCGGTTGAGGAGAGCGAAGTAATTCCTCTGAGCCTGCTCAACTACGTCAAGCGTACAAAAGAAACCCTGATTTTTGATGATGCTAGCAATCAACCAAGATTTGCATCTGACCCCTACATAATCCAACACCAACCTCAGAGCCTGCTTTGCACTCCAATCAGCGAGCGAGGGAAAATGATGGGGATTTTGTATTTGGAAAATAATTTAGCAACAGGGGTATTCACGGGCGATCGCGTCGCCATCCTAAACATCTTTTGCTCCCAAGCTGCAATTTCCTTGCAGAACGCCCGACTGTATCAACAATCTCAGGAATATGCCCAAAAACTAGAGCAGTCTATCCAGGATCTCAAACAGATGCAACTGCAATTGGTGCAAGGTGAGAAGATGTCTGCTCTAGGAAATTTAGTCGCAGGGGTAGCCCACGAAATTAACAATCCCGTAGGCTTTATCGCCGGCAACTTGCAACCCGCTCAAGAATACGTCGGGGATTTATTCAATTTGATCGATCTCTATCAAGAAACATTTCCCAATCCGGGAGGGAAAATTGAAACAGAAATTGAGGATATGGACTTGGAGTATTTGCGAGAAGATTTGCCCAAATTGATTGGCTCAATGAAGGATGGAGTTGAGCGCATCCGCAATATCAGTACGAGTTTGAGAACGTTTTCTAGGGCAGATAGCGATCGACCAGTTTCTTTCTATATTCACGACGGACTCGAAAGCACTCTCCTGATTCTCAAGCATCGTTTAAAAGCAAGCGAGTTTCGCCCTGCCATTGAAGTTGTGAAAGAGTATGGTGATTTGCCCCTCGTGAAATGCTTTCCCGGCCAGTTAAACCAGGTATTTATGAACGTACTGGCCAATGCCATTGACGCTCTGGAGGAGTCAAATAAGGGACGCATTTTTCAGGAAATTAAAGTCAGACCTAATCAAATCACGGTTCAAACTGCTCTGAGCGAAGACCAAAATCAGGTTTTAATTCGCATTAAGGATAATGGAGTGGGGATGTCGAATGAAGTCAAGGAAAACATCTTTAACCACTTATTCACAACCAAATCTGTGGGTCAAGGAACCGGATTAGGATTGTCTATAGCCCACCAAATTGTTGTGGAAAAACATGGAGGTACATTAGTGGTGAATTCCTCCTTGGGGCAGGGTTCGGAGTTTGTGATTTCTATTCCAGTATGAGCAGTTCGTGCTAGGCTTTTACCGCATAGAGCACCGCCTCCCAACTTGGAACCTCGTTATTACAAGAAAGAGGACACGGGGAACGGGAAACAGGCTCTCTTGCTCTCAGGCTAGGAACTAGCGACTACAAACTAGGGAAATAAAAACTCTAGGCTCATTACCCCATACTCCGTCCGCACCTTATTAGTTAGTGATGGAGGCAGCGGTTTACAACCGCCTGCTTTACAAAAAAACTCTTCCCTGTTTTTGTTCTCGGTTTCGAGTTAAGAATTCCCTGGAGATTCTACGCATCTACCTTACTGAAACGAAAACGGCTATCATGCTACTGAGATTGTGGAGTTTAATTTCATAGCTGAAAACTCTATTTGAATTAACTCATTTTTGATAGAACGATCGCTAACATCATAATGTGCACAGCGCGGGCCCTACGTTGAAATTTGGGTTAGATAGGCAGCGCGCACCCTACATTAATAAGGTGCGCGCTTGCCACTTGAGGCTTAGATGTACGGAGAGGGTGGGATTTGAACCCACGTTAGAGTTACCCCTAAAGTAGATTTCGAGTCTACCGCATTCAACCGCTCTGCCACCTCTCCAAGTGATTTGAGATGTGAGCTAAAAGTATTTTACCGCACAGTGCGCCAGATTGTAAATCTTTATAAAAAAGAAGTTTGATTTTCTTCAGATTCCAAAGTGGTCTTAAATCCCCCTGCTGGAGTCCACTGGAGGGCTCCGTCGCGCCCTGTCCAGAATATCTGAGTTTTGCTTTGGCGCAGTTGGGCTGCGGTTTCTGGGTCGATTTCGTCAGCAGATGCGATCGCCACTTGCGGCCCAACTGCGCCCAATAACTCAGCCGTCAGGGCTTTTCCTGACCACCACAGCACTTGAGCCGGCTTCAAGGTTCCCGTTGCGACCAATTGTTTTTGCGCTTCCGGTGTCATTTCACCGAGGAGCAACCAAGTTCGATTTCCCACCAGGAATTCTACCACCGGCATCTCCGCATTCACCAACTGCAACCGCGTCGAACCCAGATCAACTGTACTGTTAGTTTCTAAAGGAAAGTAAACGCCTTGGCGAGATTGCACAGCCGTCATAAATTCCTGATTGTTGCCGCGGTGAATTTGTTTCGGAGCCTTGTTATCATAAAATGTTTTAATTGGCAAGCGTTCTAGTAATTTTCCCCAACCACTGCTCAAACCTAAATGACCGTGAGTGGCGATCGCAAAATTCACAGAATTAACTCCTTGCTGCTGCAAAAAAGGCAACACTGTAAACCTTACCGTATTTTCATCACCGCTATTAATTAGCGCCACTTTTCCCCTATCTTGAATTACTAAAACAGGTTCGCCAGATGTCGCCAGCAAAGTAACTTGAAATAAAGATGCTTGAACGTGCCAAGCTGGCAAAACTATGATACTTATTCCCGCCACCAGCGCCAGCGGTAAAATCCAAGCCACAGAAAAAACCGGCAGCGCAATAACTCTGCTTTTCCCCTTCTTCCCTTTCCCTTTTTCCTGGTTTTTACCTCTGACTGCTTCCGGCTTCCGTCTTTTTTCTTCCTTCCTTTTTCTATCCGTTACATCCCGTACATTGCTCGTTGCCGAACTTCCCCCGATCCAAACCCAGCAAATTAAACTGTAAAGCGCTATTAGCTGAAACACCGATACTTGACCGACAGCTACCGAATTACCGGGTAATTGCGAGAAATATTCGGCGATCGCAATTAACCCCTTTGCCGGATAGTCAAGCAGTTGCGCTAAAACACTGCCAGCGGGCGGAAAAATCAATCCAGCTAAAGCGCTAACCATGCCTCCAATACTCAAAATCCACAGCAAAGGAGCCGCAATAATATTAACTAAAATGCTGTAAGGTGATACCACACTAAAAACATAAAGTAACAGCGGTAGCACCCAAACTGAAGCGGCGATCGGAACCACAACAATCGAAGCGATCGCGGGAGGCATCCAGTCCAACTTTGCCATCAGCGGGGGCGTTGTCACGATTAACCCCAAAGTCGCCAAAAAACTCAGTTGAAAACCTAAATCCCAAATCCACAAAGGGTTAACCAGCAGTAAAAGAGTAGCAGCGATTAACAGCAATCCCAGCGGCTTAACTTGGCGGCTCAGCACCAAAGCAAATAATGTTCCAAATCCCATCAAAGCGGCGCGGCATACTGAAGCTTCAAAGCCAGTTAATGCCACTAGCAAAAATAAAGCACCGACGCCCAAACTAAATTGTAATTGTTTGGAAAAACGTCGGGTTAAACCTAGAACTAAAGCCAAAACCATTGAAACTTGAGTGCCGGAAGCTGCGATCGCGTGGGCTAATCCAGCCTGCACAAAATAGTCGCGGATATTGTAAGGTAAATCTACTGCTTGTTTGCCGAGGGCGATCGCACTGATCAAGGGCCCTTCTGGAACATTCAACTGCGATAGTTGCGATCGCACGATCCGCTGCCGCATCGCTTGAATTTTCGATGGCTGCATCCCGCTTGGCTCCAAGAAAGCAGCCGTTTGGCTGTTAACTCGATTTACATCCGCGATCGCATTTTCTCTCCTCCAGTCAATTTGACGGCCTTTGAGCCCTACAAAAGCTCCTTCTCTGGCTAAATATGCTTGAAAATCAAAAGCCCCTGGATTCGACGGCGGCTGCGGTTTGTACAAGGAACCCACAACCGCGATCGTATTGTCGGCGTACAAACCCGTTGCTTGCAGGAGGGGCACTGTAACGTAGAGTTTGCCGGATACTGGGCGGTTTACAAGTGCTCCTCCCTCGCCGCCGTTGATTTCGCTAACTAAATCTGTTTCTAGCCAAAATTGCGATCGACCCGATCGAGTCAATCGAGGCGTACTGACAACTCTACCGCGAACTGTCACTGCCACTTCTTGAGTGTTTCCGCCAGCCGGAATCAGTTTGCTGATGTCATCTATTGCCGGTTGGGGTGATCGAACTGCAAAATAAATGCTAGCTAGAAATGCCACCAAACCTGCTACTGCCCACACCCATTTCGCTCTCGGCAGCATCTCCAACAAACTCAACTCTTCCCTCGCATCTAAGGGTGCTTCAAGAGCATTATCTTTTTGTCTGCTGCGTCTTTTCTTAGTAACTTTGACGGAATTTTTAGTAAAATTTCGCAACAATTTTGGCAGGGCTATCGCCACGGCTATTCCCAAAGCAAGTATCCCGTATCTACCCCAAGGAACTGCTGTAGAAATCAACCCCAAAATGTAGGCAAGACAGAAAATGACACCCGTTGCTTGATTCATTAATTAGTAATTCAGAGGGGGAATATTTCAGGGAAACCGATGCAGGAATTATGCACTCCTTACCCAAGAAACCTGGTTTTTCAAGCGGAGTAAAAAGCTAAACGCCGTGTATTTAGATCAAAAACCTAGTTTCTGGCTACCCCTGCGTAAGTTATGGGAAAATTTCTTTCCTTACATTCTTTCCCTTCCCCTTCCCCTTCCTCTTCCTCTTCTAAATAGACAGCCCCAATTTTAAACCGAAAGCCGCGTGCAGCACCATAAGTGCAAGGGCCGTCGTGCCTAAATAAGCGTGAACTGCCCGCAGTGCTAGCTTATTGCCTCCAAAACCCGTCAGCGAAATCAAGCTGCCAACAGCCAGCAAAACCAGCACTGCCGAACCCGTCCAAAAATGTGGGCTTTCCATGACTGGTTGGTGCTGCATCACCAGCGACAGCAAGCCGCCTGTATAGCCCAAAGCTAGAAACAGAAACATCCACGGTGCAAGCTTGCGGTGATCCGAGCGACTTTTGAGTGCGACATCTTTATCGGCGGCCAAACGTCCCTGCCATCCCGTATACCCGACAAAACTTCCCATCGCCACCACCACTATCCCCATCATTACAGGGTGTCCCCAATGGGTAATTGGTTCGGGAATTCCCAGACTGCGAAATTGACTGGCGATGGGTTCTAGTAGTTCGCTGAGATTTATCATTTGCTTGAGATTCCTAACTTCGCGATCGCTAATTTTGATTTAACCAACAACTTACGCTAAATAGCAATATATCGATCGCGATTTTCAATCACTGTTTCCCGCCATAAGTCTGTATAAAATAAAAGAGCCGAACACAGGAGAAGTGTATTCCCTAGTCTCAGCAGGGGAGCGGTCATTTCAGGTAATTTGAGCTGAGCAGTATCCAGTTTTTTGTGCCCACACCCGTAAGAGGAGGCTATTGCAGACGGCGCTATGATTAAGCCTTACCGATTTTTGCAGCTAATTGCTCAACTGCTCGCCTACGCTTACTCAGCACTGATTGTCAGCTATCTGATTCTGAGACTGATCTTTTGGGACAGGCTGTGGCCGATTGCCTTGATGGGGGATTTTGTTCCTTGGATTTTCTTGCCAATCTTCCTGCTGCCAATTCTAGGGTTTTTTATCATAAAGAAACGCTGGTTCGCGATTCTTTCCTCTGTGGCTGGCATCTGCCTGCTGGGTTGGCTACACGTCACCTACTTTTCTCCCCAGCCGACGAACATCAGTGACTCCCAGCCAACCCTCAAGATTTTTTCTCTCAACCTCGGCTGGCATCACAAATCCCCACAAGCTTTGGTCAACCTAATTGAGGAAGAAAAACCAGACATCATTTGTTTGCAAGAAATTAAGGAGGATTACGCCAAAGAAGTATTCTCTAAGTTGGTCGCATTATACCCGCACCACCTGGGGCGCGGATACCATGTGATTCTCAGCAGATATCCCATTCGATCTTTTCAAAAGTTAAAGCTAGCCGGTGGGAACGAACCACAGGAACGAGCTATTATCGGAATGAACCAGCAAGATGTAGTTCTTTATAACATTTCAACAACCCCACCGTGGTTTCGCAAGCATAAAATTTTGCCTTTCCTCAAAATCCCAGTTTACGAGTACGGCGACCGACCGGCACAAATTCAAGATTTAGTGCGGCGACTCCAGAAAGAAACGCTGCCGACTATTGCTGCCGGGGACTTTAATCTGACTGACCATTCTCAAGACTACTATTATTTGAGAGCGGTTATGCAAGATGCTTTCCGAACAGCAGGACTGGGTTTTGGCTTTACTTTTCCTCACGGGTGGGATCTGAGTTTACTGGTTAAACAGTTAAACTGGAAATTAACTTTTCCCCTGGTGAGGCTTGACTATGTTTGGTATTCTCAGCACTGGGGGGCGAAATCAGCCAAGGTTTTACCGCCAATTGGTTCAGAGCATCTGCCCATGTGGGCTGAACTGCGGATGCGACCGAAATTGGGACGAGTCTAGGGGGTACACAACTCTTTTGTGGGGCGACTACAAGGGCATTGGTGTCAATTTAAGCTCCGGGCGAAGATCGTGATACTGTTGGCGAATCCGTGAAGGGTGACTCCTCACATTTGCTCCCATCACACCCCTCTTAGATCGTGTTCGGATAATTGCCCGCAATTAATTTTTCTATCCTTCTTCCTCTTTCTTCTTCCTTTTTGGGGTACTTGGCGTACTTGGCGTTTTGGCGGTTCATTATTAAACCACCAAAGAAACAAAATATTGATGCGCCAACAGTCTCATGGAATTCGCGACTATACAAACAGGGAATTTTAGACAAATGAAGATGTTTTCAACAAAGCACAGACTAATTGCTCGAATTAAGCCTTACCGACTTTGCAGTTGACTCCTGAATCGCCCGTATGCCATAGCCCTCGGTCTGCGCTTCACCCAATCTTCACAACCTCATCCTCACTGTGGATGTTAAATTCTACCTCCCTGCTTAAAGTTAATTTCAATTCCTTGACTTTTGAATGCCAAAGTGAGAAATTAACATCGCAGCCGACGAGCAGTCGCACTTCTAAATTTTGCTAATGGCTCTCAAGGGAGAATCAACTGCTGAAAAAAAACTAGAGGTTCCAAGTTTGACACTTTTTGCATAAAGTATGCCGTCTGCCCGATGAGAGTTCGATCGACTGAGCGTCTCCAGGCACCCTGAGAGCACCCTTGTCTGTTGAGCAGCCATCGCTGTGCAAGACGTGAACCCTCTCAACGAACTCGCTGGGGAGTCTGTTGTAGCAGACAAGCACCGACTTTCTTGCGTCGCCTTCCTCGGAACCGTGCAATCGCTAAACTCGCTGCGCCGTCGTTAAAGTAGCTTCCGAAGGTTGGATTTGATACTTTACGAGATTTGCCAGTTCTTGTAACTGATTAATCGCTTCTGCACCTTCTAGTTTCATGAGTTCGCGGTCGTCCCGCATCTCAGTCCAAGTGATACCGTAATCTGACACTAAAAATCGAATCAGATGGTTGTCCGTCAAACTGACCATAAATGAGGCACTGTTCATCTGACCCCCGCAAGTGTAGCAGGATGCCAGATAACCCCGATGCTCTAGCACGATAGCTAAAGCTTGGAGGTTCATTACCAAATCTTGAACGAATTTACGGTGTTGTTCTGCAAGTCTCAGAAACACAGTTCTCCTCCTATCACCACACCGTGTATTTTACATCCCATTTAATAATTTCTTAATAAGTGGGTATTTAGGTGCTGGTTCAGTATACGTTTAGTATGCTCAAAAAAAATCGGATTAGCGACCTCTTCAGCCTACCTATACTAGATTAACCGAGTTGTGGTCGAAACGAAGTATCAGCAGCGACATTCAGCCAAAACAGGCTCTCGCGGGGGACTCCATCTGGAAAATTTGCCTGCTGTCAGAGCTGATTGGGCCGTCGGAGAGCCCAAAGATACAAATAACTAATGATAGTCATCAAATTAGTTAAGTATAAGAATTCAATCGCCCTGGGGATACTCGTCCCAAAGCGTCGTCGTCTGCCGCAAGCTCCGAAAATCGCCATTCCCCAAAATCAAGTGATCGAGCAGCGGAATCGACAAGAACTGCGCTCCCGCCAGCAACTGTCGCGTCAAAGCAATATCCTCCGGGCTTGGCTCCACAATCCCGGAGGGGTGATTGTGCGAGATAATCGCCCGCGTCGCCCCTTGGCGGATCACCTCCCGAAATATATCCCGTGGGTGAGCCAAAGTTTCCGTGGCTGTGCCGATCGTAATTACCTGAGTTCCCAGCAGCCGATTTTTCACATCCAGCAGCACCACAGCAAAGCGTTCCTGAGACTGCCACATCAAATCCTGACTCAGGGCATCCGCCGCTGCTTGCGGAGAGTCAACCACAGCCATTTCCGGCGGCCGCGACTGAAATACCCGCTTCCCCAACTCCACTGCAGCCAAAATCGAAGTCGCCTTAGCAGGGCCAATCCCGTGAATCTGCGTCAACTCCTGAACGCTAATAGTGCGTAGCACAGCCACAGGATCGCGGGAATGCAAACTCAACTGATTTAAAATATACTGTCCGAGCCCGACGGCGGAAAGTTTGCCGGGTCCCTGACCAGTACCCAGGAGAATTGCAATCAATTCTGCAGTCGCCAAACTTTTCGGGCCACCCGCCATCAACCGTTCCCGTGGCCGTTCACTCGTTGGCAAATCGACAATTCTCAAGCTGTAAGTCATAGCTGCACCCGCACCGCAAGCTCAACAATTACATGATTTTAGCCGATCGATTTGCGTTCTTCAATTCGTACAATCACCCAAAAAAGCCTTCATCATTAACCGAGGCTGTTGGCAGATTAAATCTAACGCAGCGTTTCGCAAGCGATCGAGTCTCGATCTCGATCGAGCTTAAATGGATCGCCCGGATATGCCTCTAAAACTCGCTGCGCTTCGGCTTGATTCGCAAAGTCAGAACAGTTGCAATCCGAGTTAACGCAACTCGGAAAATCGGCACTTTTAACCTTCTGTTTAGAAGACTCATAAATAACTTTCTTAGTATCTTCCTTTGGCTGCTGTGCATCAAGAACAATCTCTGCGGTTAGCTCAACAGATTTGACTGAAGATGGCAATTTGCGATCGGGCCCTGGTTTGGCAAGTGCAGGTACTTTGGCAGAAATTGCAGGTTTCGGTGTTTGTGCCGACGTTTTGACAGTCTCCAACTTGGGTGTCTGCACTGCCAAAAGCGGTGACGGCTTAGCGGTTTGAGATGATACTAGCGGAGCGCTTGGGGCCGGAAGCGCCACTGAAACTTCCTGAGATGGAGGGGGTGCGGTGACGCCAACAAGCACAAACGAAGCCGCCATCAACCCGCCGTACATCGCTATCGATCGCTTGCGGGTTGGTGCGCCAACCCATTTCGGATTAACAATACCCAGGAAGAAGGCAGGGATAGACAATAGAAAGCTTAAGACGAAAAAATTAAACATAGCGATTTTTAGCACTAAAAAAGAGAAGTCATTTAGGACGCCGAAACCGAGTTTCTTTTACCAAAATCCGAGGTGAAGCACGAAGGATATCTGTTTAAACAACCTGAGTTCTTTAATCCCTGTGCGTCAATCCTGAGAAGTTAACTTGCTTATTTATCTGCCGGTCAACTCACAAATCCCTATAATTTACGAAGTAAACTAGAACGTTCGACACCAGACCTTGGTGCAACCGGGTTTCTGAGTGTATTTCTCCTTACTAAGCCCACGATTTTTCCCTACAGTTCGCGATCGCACTCCGACGCCTATAAACCGGGGTTTTTAATTGCAGTAAATGAGTAGAACCAAGTATTTTTCTTAAAAAACTACGTTTCTGGCCCCAACCGACCGTAAGTCCTGATAAAATTTCTTGTAATGCCGCCAAAAAAGTGAAATGCATACCCAGCTATCTTCAGCGCAAAGGTGCGCTTACCCTAAATTCTGGCGATTCAGTTGAGGCCAGCAGCCCGGATGAAACTGGTTGTGGCGTCTTAGGTGCTGTAACCCCAAGCAAAACGAACGAAACTGCCATCAAGCCGCCGTACAAGGCAGCCGATCGCTTGCGAGTTCCCAGTCCCACCCATTGAGGATTTAGCAGACCCAGACAAAAAGCCGGTGTGGAAAACATGAAAGTTAATACAAACAAGCTGGACATCACGCACCTCCTACTAGCGAATTGCAGCGATTAATTACTTTTATCTCCAATTAATAGCTCACAAATCCGCTTAAAAAAGTGGTAATTTAGGATTTATAACTTGAGAATTATTGATGTTTATCAAACAATAATATTTTTTTTTAAATCTCTTACTTTAGGTAGTTGTTAAAAAAATAATAGCTTTCTAGAAAGGTCAAAAATTTAGCTTAAAATAGAAATTAAATTCCTTACTCAAAATATGAAAGTCCGCTTTAATGTAGTGCGCCAAAATCAAAACGAGGCTCCTCGGATTCACACTTACACCCTAGATGTGGAAGAGAGCAATACCATCCTAGACTGCCTCAACAGTATTAAGTGGGAACACGACGGCACTTTAGCTTTTCGCAAAAATTGCCGCAATACAATTTGCGGCAGTTGTTCTATGCGAATTAACGGTCGCTCAGCATTAGCTTGCAAAGAAAATGTAGCCAGCGAACTCGCAAGACTGCAAAAAATAGCCGATTCCAGCTCAGCAGAAATACCTACCGATTTTATCCCACAAATCACCGTCGCCCCAATGGGAAATATGCCGGTTATTAAAGATTTGGTTGTTGATATGACCAGTTTTTGGGACAACCTAGAAGCAGTTGAACCCTATGTCAGCACCGCCTCGCGAGCAATTCCAGAACGCGAATTTCTGCAAACTCCAGAAGAGCGATCGAAACTCGACCAAACCGGCAACTGCATCCTCTGCGGTGCGTGCTATTCTGAGTGCAACGCCCGCGAAGTCAACCCGGAATTTGTCGGCCCCCACGCCCTCGCCAAAGCTTACCGCACGATCGCCGACTCCCGCGACAGCGAAACCGAAAATCGGCTCCAAAAATACAACGAAGGCACCGCAGGCGTCTGGGGATGCACCCGCTGTTACTACTGCAACTCGGTTTGCCCGATGGAAGTTGCGCCGATGGATCAAATTGGTAAGATTAAACAAGAGATTCTCGATCGCAAAGACGACCAAGCCAGTCGATCGATTCGTCACCGCAAAGTCTTAATCGATCTCGTCAAAGAAGGCGGCTGGATAGATGAGCGCAAATTTGGCATCGAAGTAGTAGGAAATTACTTCCGCGACGTTAAAGGTTTGCTGAGTCTGGGCCCGTTGGGTTTGAGAATGATCGCTCGCGGCAAGTTCCCGCTGTTTTTTGAGCCTTCTGAAGGTACCGAAACGGTGCGGAATCTGATCGAATCGGTTCAAAGTTTAGAAAAGTCAGCAGATTAGGCATGGGCTATCATTTTCCTGGTAAATTACAAGTTGTGCGAGCGCAAAGCTTCCCAAAAGTAATTACTCAAAACTCAAAACTCAAAACTTTTAAATGACTGCTAAAACTCCTCCCTCCCCAAAACCGACAACCCCAAATACCTCAAAACCAGAACCAGCCTTTGGGTGGAATGCCTATGCAGAACAAATCAACGGCAGATTTGCGATGGTGGGATTCGTGGGGCTTTTGCTGCTAGAATTCTTCACCCGCCAGGATTTTTTTACCTGGCTGGGGCTGCGTTAAATTAATCTAAATCAATCAAGAATGGAAGTTGAAAATTTATCGCTCTTTCAGCTTCCATTCTGCTTTTAAGAGTTATTTAAAATACAGTTTATCAAATTAAAAAGGCAAAATTATGGTTTTTATTGTTTCAGATAACACATGAATGTACCAAAGTCGATCGCACTTACTTGTAGTGCGATCGTCCTAGAATTATAGGGACACGGCATTGCCGTGTCCTGACTCCGAAGTTTCGTTTAAACTAATTTCCAGTTGTTTCGCGGACGGTCAAACTGTACTTGCCTCTACCTTTTGGAGGCGGATCGTAAGCATTGACAATAACCCGGTAGCGACCGTTCGCAGACAAGGTAACAGTAAGCTCTGAATTGGAATTTTGCTGCGTGGCATCATCATTTTCTGCAAGTAGCTCGCCCTGGGAGTTGAAAATAGCGAGATAAGTATCAAACTCGGTACTTTCTACGGTAACAACCACTTTCTGACCCTGAGTGCCTTCAAAGGTATACTCGTCGTACAAACTGCTGTCCGAAGGCAGTACAGAAGACTTAGCAGGGCTCAGTTCTCCGTTTTGCTCTAAAATAACCTTAGATGAACCCGCATCAGGACTCGGCGGAGGTTCTACAGTTGGGCTCTGAGTTGGCGAACTCTGTGGTGATGGCGACGGGCTGGGGCTTGCTTGCGCTAAAACAGCCTTGTCAGCCGGCTTGGCGTTAGGTAAATTTTGAGGAATTTCTCCTGAAATGAGGGTGGAAATACTGTTAGCAACTCCACCTGAATTTGAAACTGGCAGGGAGAGAGTCGGCTTACCAGAAAAAGTAGCTACCAGAGCAATTGGCGCGATCGCCCAAAATCTAACTTGACGCATGAATTACCTCGATTTGCAACGAAGAAGGAAGTTCGGCAACGGATGAGTGTAACGGATTTAACGGATGGAAGAAGGAAGTTCGGCAACGAGCAATGTACGGGATTTAATGGATGGAAGGAAGTAGGAAGAAAAATTATTCGACCAATTCCCAATTACCAATTCCCAATTACCTATTCCCGATTACCAATTACCAATTACCCATTTTCACCGGACAGTTAGAGTGTAACGACCCCGGCCCGAAGCATCGTAAGCATTGACAATTACGCGGTAGCGACCCGTAGCGGGCAAAGTAACGCTTAGAAACGCATTTTTAGTCGAATCGCTCGAATCGTCATTTTCTGCCACTAATCGGCTATTAGGGCCAAAGATAGCCACATAGGGATCAAAATCTGTGCTTTCGAGGGAAATGGTTACAGACTGACCCGATCGACCTTCAAAAGTATACTCGCGATACAGACTGTTGTCAGACGGCAATACCGGGCCGCCTGCGACTAAAGCGCCTTCTTCTTGCAAAATCGCCCGAGAAGGCGCGGTAGGAGCACTCGCTTTTAGTTCTAACGTATAAGCCCCTGACTGCCTAGCTTCGTAGGAATTTGCCACTAACGTGTAAGTCCCGTCTGCAGGCAGCCTGACTGTAATTCTGGCGTCTTTACTGCCTGCCCCGTCATCGTCTTGCGCGATTTCGCGCTGGTTGGGCCCGAGCAAAATTAAATAAGGGTCAATTTCTTGACTTTTCATTTCTATTGTGATTTGCTGGCCCGCTTTTCCCTCAAAGGAGTAGAGGTCAAAAAAGCTGTTGTCTGCGGGCAGCACGCTAGACTGGTTGGTGAGTTTGCCGCTGAGGGCGGGCCCGTTTAACGCAACTTTTTGAGGCGATTTGTTGCCAAAGGGCGATCGGGTTTGAGCCACGCGGGGAGCTCGCCCTTCTCGTACCGCTGTCAGGAAAGCGGGTACTTTGTCTGCTGAAATTGCAAAACCGATACCGATATTACCTCCGCCCCGACCGCGAGTAAAAATAGAAGTATTGACGCCGATTAATTCTCCTGAACTGTTTAGCAGTGGGCCTCCTGAATTGCCGGGATTGATGGCGGCGTCGGTTTGAATTAAGCCTCGCTGCTGGTCGATGCGGCTGACGATTCCGACTGTAAAAGTACCTTGAAATTGACCGAAGGGATTGCCGATCGCAAATGCTTGTTGCCCGACTTTCACCGAACCGGGACGGGCTAAAGGAATGGTGGGCAAATTATTTTGACCGCGAATCTTAACCACGGCTAAGTCTAGACCTTCTTCACCAAATCCGACGACATCGGCCACAAGTTTTCTGCCGTCTGACAAAATGATATTGACCGTACCGCCTGCGGCAACAACGTGGGCGTTCGTTAACACCATGCCGTCGGGGCTGATAATTGTGCCACTGCCGTTAGATTTATCTGTATCGACCGTAACAACCGCCGGGCTAGCCTTTTCGTAGACTCGAATATTGGTTTGTTCTTCGACATTTTGGGCGATCGCACCTTGGGAATGCACCGAGTTAAATTCCGTTAAATCTGTTGATTGCCGCACAGGGGATGTCGTAACAACCGCAGCAGTGCTGGCTGTTACCCCAACCGTTAAAATTCCCGATACTGCTAAACTTAGAAGTTTGAAATTCATGGCTATCGATTATTATTTAGCGATCGGTAGCTAGGAATTAGGTTTTGTGGCTAACCTCTAACTACCTTCTCTAATTATTTTAGGACTTGCACCACGGTAGTGACATTTCTCACGCCGGTTCTCCAATTCGGGAATCTGAATCAGGGGCTAAATACTTAAAATTAGCTTGTCGCACCGCAGCGTCCTCATTGCCGTAGAAAAAAGACAGCAAAGCAAAACGCTGGCCGCTAATCACTGGGGTCGCTTCATGCAGCAAAGAACACGAAAAAATAATCGCCGTGCCAGAATCGCCTTTATAACCGTGCGGCGCGTACTCTGGAAACCTTAAAAATCCCCCCGTGTACTCTCCCACATTCAAGTTTAGCGTCATCGCAAACCTGCGGTGCAGCGTAGCTTTGCTAGTGTTGTCGCGGTGCGGCCGAAAATAACCGCCGCTGTCAGCATCGTAACAACCTATCAAATACCGTTCAAACCTAGTGATTGTAAACTGAAAAGCTTTCTCTACTTCCGGCCGCACCCGCCGTAGAATAATCGCATTCAATTGTCGCTGGAAATCCTCATCTTGAATAAAGAAATCTCGGCGCTTCTTAAAAGTGTCGTCGTGCAAGCCAACTGTTTTCCCGTCTATTTGCCTCATAAAACCCGACGGACTGCCACCATTAGCTTTGTACATATCAATCAAAGTACGGCAAGAGGCTTTGTCCAAAACATTAGGAATTACCAACACCGGGGCGTGGCGAGTGGCCGATCGCGCTTCCTCAATAGGGGGCAAAGTTTTGAGAAAATCTAATACTTGCTGGGCGTGTTGGTGCGGTTCGCCCATCGGCAAAATATTAATTACCTGAAGGTTTTCGTTGAGAATAAAAGTTTGTGGTGCATAGTGAACTCCGGCAACTCCATTCTCTTCGACATCTCGGAAAACACCGTACTGCTGACTGACTTTTTTGTCTAAGTCCCAGAAAAATATGAGTGACGGAGCAATTGTTGTCGGTCTGTTTTGTTCTTTGTCTGCTGGGTCAACGCTCACTCCGAACCTCGGTACTTGCAAGATTTGGAATTCTTCTGAAAGCTCTTGAAAGCTTTTGAGGATAACTTGGATTTGTTCAAAAGCTGCGCTGGCCAAGAAAAACAGCACGCTTCGCCGGCCGGCAACCGTTGAGAAATGAAATAAGGGGTTATTTGTAGAAGGAATGGAAAACCAGGGAGCCGGATCTCCTATTTCGAGTAATGGCATCTTGCTGATTTAAGAATTGGGATTTTATATTAAGATTATTATGCTTTCGATTAGTTCCACAGGTTCGGTAGGTCAAAGTAATTTTAAAAAAATTAGCTTTTATTTGTGTATATCTGGGTTGGTCTGGGGTTTTACACTCGCAATTTACAGTTTTTTTTAATCACTTTAGTATCTGAGAATAAGTAGATGGGCATCAATAAACGCAACTTATTTTTTTGCCTGCGGGCACTAGAAATGTTTAGTTTCACCCATCTACTTAGTGTTTGCCTATTTGTCGAAACTGGGGGAATTATCCGGTTGGTCTTCCGGGTATTCTACAGGTCGATACTCCACGTAGTCTGACGGGGGTGCTTCCACGTCGCGGTTGCTGGGGCGAGACCTGGATGATTCCGTAGGACGGGGTTTTTTGGTTCTCGGTGGGGTATCGGAACTGCGGTTTTCCGAAGCCGGGGGGCGACTGCTGCGGCTGCGGGTCGGTCTTTCTTCGGGGTTGTCTGAAACGTCCCAGTTGTCAGACTCTTGGGCAGGCGGGGCTTCGGGGCGAGAGGGACGTTTGCGAGACGACGATCGATCCGGCGACTCAGGCCTGGAGGTGTTAACGCTGCCGTTGCGATTCGAGGGGCGGCGGCGGGGTTCGTCGTCGTAGGCTTCCCGAGAGGAACGGTAGTCTTGGCTGCCTCTAATCCGGGGACGCTGCGGATAGTCTTCCTCTGGTTCTAGCTGTTCCATATCGGCATCGTAGCCGTCGTAACCGTAGGCGTTGCTGACCGGTCGGTCTTCATCTATGTATTGGGCGCGAGTTTTGGCTTGGGCTGTGGTCGCTCCTCGCAGTTTAATGCTTTCTGCTGCAAAAAATATGGCCGAACCGGTGAGCAGAAATTGACCGAATGCCAGAATAGGGTCAAGCCGCCATCCTTGAAATAACAGAATACCGCCGCACAGCAGGCCGACTGCTGCAAAAAAAATATCGTGGTCTCGGGCTAGTTTGGGACGCCACGATCGCAGAAAATACAGTCCTGCCCCTGCTACTGCTAGGATGATCCCTAACAGGCTGCTCCAGTTCAATCCTAAATTGACCATTAGCCTATCTCCTATGTCTTTCCTATGTTAGCGAGTTAGATTTTACATCTATCATTAAGTCTGTCAGCCCGACTGTGCTTTCTGGGGCAGCGTCCGGTCAGGGTTTCAGCTTGGGAAGTGAGTATAATAATGAGTTTAACGGGAAAAAACCTCAGCTTGGCAGTCAACCGAAGGTTTTGCCTTGACAGTTGCTGGCAGCCGAGGTTTCTCGGATCGGGGAAATGCCCGACGTGCAGGCGAAAATTGAGTTTCACGCCGGACTTAAAGACCTGCGGACTTTTTAGGTGCGCTTGATTTTGTCTTTTTGGCTGATGAAGATCAGGGCGACCGTTGCTGGAATCACTACTACCGCCACGCCGACCAGCAGGCTGTACAAAAAGTTCGCGAGAGAAGGAGTCATAGATTCAAAGCCTTTGTTACAACAATTTGATTTTTATTAATTTTATACTTTCGATCGCACCTGTGAAACGGTTAAAATTATGAACGGCTGACTTAACAAAACTTAAAATTTCGAGATAAGACCCATGACTGGTATTACCGTTGCAAGTTGGATTCTGGGATCTGTCCTAGTCGTGATGACCTTGCTGTTTATTTTTCGGATCGTCCTGACTTGGTATCCCGAGGTGAATCTGAGCAAATTGCCGTTGAGTCTGATTGCTTGGCCGACGGAACCTTTTTTAGCCGTAACTCGAAAGATTGTACCGCCGATCGGCGGGGTGGACATTACGCCGATTATTTGGGTGGGTATCTGTAGCTTGCTGCGAGAAATGATTCTCGGTCAGCAAGGGCTGCTGACGATGATGATGTAATAGTCAGTTGGCGGGCATCGGGCATCGGGCATCGGGCATGGATTAGTTCCCACCCACTGCTAACTGCCAACTGGCTACTGACTAATGACTGTTTTGGTTCAAAAACTGTTCGACGAAATTCGTGTAAACTTCGCCGTTGAGAAACTCCGGGGAATCGAGAATTTTTTGGTGGAAGCTGAGGGTGGTAGGAACGCCGGTGATGGCGCATTCCCGCAATGCCCGTTTCATCCTGCGGATGGCTGTCGGTCGATCGCGCCCCCATACAATTACTTTACCGATTAAAGAATCGTAGTAAGCGGGTATTTCGTAATCGGTGTAAACGTGAGAGTCCATCCGCACGCCGGGGCCACCGGGAGGCAAATAACCGCTGATTATGCCGGGGTGGGGTCGGAAATTGCGATCGGGATCTTCAGCATTGATGCGGCACTCTATGGCGTGGCCGTTGAGAATTACTTGGTTTTGCTTGATTTGCAGCTTTTCTCCTTGGGCGATGCGGATTTGTTCGGCTATCAAGTCGAGACCTGTAATCATCTCGGTGACAGGATGTTCTACTTGGATGCGAGTGTTCATTTCCATGAAGTAGAACTTGCCCGATTTGTCAAGCAAAAATTCGACTGTGCCGGCACCCGTGTAGTTGATGGATTTGGCGGCGGCGACGGCGGCGTGACCCATTTGATCTCGCAGTTTCTGGGTGAGGGCTGGGCTGGGGGCTTCTTCGAGGAGTTTCTGGTGTCGGCGCTGAATCGAACAATCTCTCTCGCCGAGGTGGATGACGTTACCGTAGTTGTCGGCGAGGATTTGGATTTCGATGTGCCGGGGTTTTTCGATGAATTTTTCGAGGTAAAGTCCGGGGTTGCCGAAGGCTGCATCGGCTTCGCCTTGGGCGGCTGAGAATAGTTTGGGGAGTTCCGAGGGTTCTCTAACTAGCCTCATCCCGCGGCCTCCACCGCCGGCGGTGGCTTTGATCATCACAGGATAGCCGATGTCGCGGGCGATCGACAAAGCTTCGCGATCGTCGGCCAGCAATCCCTCGCTACCAGGAACTGTGGGGACTTTCACCCGCTGCATGGTTTCTTTGGCGGTGGATTTGTCGCCCATCGCCCGCATCGCGGCAGGAGAAGGGCCGATGAAGGTAATTTGATGGTCGGCGCAGATTTCGGCAAATCGGGCGTTTTCCGCGAGGAAGCCGTAACCGGGGTGAATGGCTGCGGCGTTGCGCGTCAGGGCGGCCGCGATGATGTTGGGGATGTTTAAATAGCTTTTGCTGCTGGTGGGGGGGCCGATGCAAACGGCTTCGTCTGCCAACTGGACGTGCAAGGCGTGTTTATCTACGGTGGAGTGAACGGCGACCGTGGCAATCCCCATTTCCTCGCAGGTGCGCAGTATGCGGAGAGCTATTTCTCCCCGATTAGCGATTAAAATTTTCGAGAACCCCATCTTCGCTGCTTAATTCACTCAATATTCTGTACAATAATGCCTTTCGGTATGTTCTGGATAATCGTTTTGCAGAAATTGTTCACAAAAATTTATTTTACATTTGGCTGGTAGTGGTGCTATGATTGTAAATCGGCGGTGCAAAAGGGCAAGTCACAAGTTAAATGTCAGGAACCTCAACCTGTGAATCATTAACTCGTAACGCAAAAATCCCGGAGATTGCCAGAAAGAGCGGATGTGGCGGAATTGGTATACGCGCACGCTTGAGGTGCGTGTGGCATTATGTCCTTGCGAGTTCGAGTCTCGCCATCCGCATTGAATATGTAAAACAACTGTTGACAGTTTTTGCTGTCGGCAGTTGTTTTATATTGAGTGGTTTTTCTACAAAGTCGATCGAGTTTTAGATCGGATTGTCGAAAACTCGATCGAACTAACCATTCTTTAACTGTCGATCGACAATTGTGTTTGAATTAAAAAGATAGATACTTATCGTTTGTCAAGTAGAATGGGGTTAGTTAGGTTCCGAATCCGAGAGTTGGCTGACGAAAAAGGATGGACGCTAAAGGATGTTGCCGATCGATCGGAGGTTCCGTACAGCACAGTCAGGCACTATGCTCGTTCGGAAGGACTAGCAACGGTTGATATCACATCTATTCAAAAGATAGCTCGCACCCTCGATGTTTTGATTGAAGAGTTAATGGATGTTGTCAAAGAGTAAACAGATTTATCAGTAAGTCGCGAGAATATGACTGCGAAAATGTAATTAACAAAGAAAGCAGAGGGCGATTACACATCCCCAGAGGGAAGTTGGTTTTGGGGACTAGGTGAAATTGTCTGCTGATCTGATGATTTAGCCTTGAGGAGGCGTTTAGTCCTAAACCAAGCGAACCATCCCAAGCCTCCACCGCATAAACAACTAAGTACAACGGCAATAATGAAGGGATGCGGCGGTAGCAGAGGATGTTGGGGAGAAGGGAAATCCCAAGGTTTTTCGATTAAGGGGTAGCAGGCTGCTAAGATTCCGGCGACGCCAACTCCTACACCGATACCGGTACCAACTGCTTGAATCGTGTTTTGTAATTCGCGATCGGACTTGGCTTGTTCTATTTCCACCAAACCCCGCAATGTATTGATAAATTCGCCGATCAAGTCTTTACCCGGCTGGATATAACTGAGGTAGGTTTCTATTTGGTCGAGATAGCGCTTGCAGGTAATTTTGCCAAACTCTCGCCAACTGGGAATATCGCCCGGTTGCCAGAATTTTTGTAAGTAAGTTTGATAGTTGAGCTGATTGGTTTTGATTGTGGTATAATGCCCTTGCAGATTTCGCAGTTGCCGTTGATACTGCATAGATAGTTCTGGCATTGATTCGAGAAGTTTTTGCAGTTCTTCTAAGGGCTTATCTTGCTTGAATTCTTTAATCTTTGCTTCTATGTCACTATATGCTTTTCTGGCTTTACTGTAACTTTCTTGCGCTTGTTGGTAAAAATATTCAATTTTGTGGCGAGTCAAGAGTGAGCAAAATAAATAGTCATAAACAGGCTTTACATCTGGAGATATCCCTTGATTGTCTATCCAAACTAAAATCCGATAGAGTTTTTTGGGTTGATTGGGTTGGCTAATTTCATATTCAAATAGGGGAACTTTGAGCAAGTTACCGTTAGCGACTAATCTAAATGTAAAGTTAGTGTTTTTTAACAGATTTATCACTAATTCATCAGCTACGCCTTGACATTCTGTATCAGGTATTTCTGTTTGTCCGTAAAGCCAGATGGTTTCACCGAGAGTGTTTTCCGAACATTCTAAGAAAAGGCTGCTAGGTTCAAATAAATCGATTTCTGCTGCTGCGATATCTCGCTCATTATCGGCGGGAGATAAAGTTAGATCGAAAGCGTAGGTATCATGCCATAGAAAGGGTTGCAGATTCCCGCTAATCGCTAATTGATTTTTGTGAATCGCAGTAAGTGCGATCGGCTGTTGTTCTTTGGTTAGCCATTGATTGATTAAATTTAAGGCTTTTGTCTGATGTTTGACAGCCTGGGATTCTTCATCAAATTTGTAGCAAACTAATTTAGATTTTAAATCTTTTAGTTCAGTGAAAGGCAGTTTTTCACTTATTTTAATCAGATTTTCCCAAATAAAATTGGCTGTAGGTGAAACTCGATCGGGAGGTTCAGCTAAAGTTTGATTGAGATGGAAATAACAAACACTGATACTAAAATTTTTCATGGAGAAGACGGCGTATCTTGATTGGCTTCAGGAGGTTTTTCCGCAGCTATCGCCAGATTTTCTAGGGTTTCTTTCAAAATTTGACTTGGCTGTCCCGGCTTAGTGGGTGATTGACCTTTATTGGGTAATTTAACTTCCTCAAATTTCATCACCTTAGCCCTGTATTGAAGCTTCATTGCTGGCTTATCTTGCAGCCACTTTTCAATTAGTTCGACATTGTTGTCATCATTGTCTGTTAATTCAGCTTTGAGAGAAGCTAGGGCATATCTCAAGTTAAAAAAGAAATCTGATTGAATTAATTGCTGGAAAATTTCTATTTTGTTGCTGCTATTAGTCATGTTTTGCTCTGCTTTGCCAGCCGCACAGAAGCCGGCCCAATGAAAGGGGTTTTGATAGATTTTAGCACAGAGTCCTTGAGTTGCTTTGTCCTCTTCCAAGCAGTATTGTAAGATTCCTCGCCACTCAGTGTCTAGGAGGTGACATTGGTTTGTCCAGTCGAGGAAGCCTTGGATGTCGGTGTCTCGCATCCAGATTTGGGCTTGGCTTAATGCTAGGGCGAATTTACCGGGTTGGTGGTAGAGGTTTTCGTAGGTTTTGATCAGTAAAATCGCTGTGGAAATGGGCTTTACTGACCACAGGCTGACGTATAAACTGGGACTACCAGCTAGTAGGAAACCGCTGGTAAGGCTGATGTATTCGTCGGTGTTGTCGAGTTGGACTTGTCCGGTTTCGCAGGCGGAAAGGGTTACTAGGCTGCATTGACTGAGGTTGAAATAGCGGATGATTTCTTCTAGGGTGAGAGTACCGTCGGCTAGCTGTAAACCAGATTTTAGCGGTGCGTTGGGATCGAAGAAACCGTGACAGGAAAAGAACAGATGATGGCTGTCGGCGACTTTTTCGGCTATTTCTAATTTTGACTCTGATTGTTTGCCTTTTTTGGCATTTTGCTTAGCAAAAATTTCTGGGCTGGGGAAAATATTTTTGATGCTTTGTACTTCCATTTCCGCAGCCGTTAAGTCATTTGTGGGGTTCTGAATGGCGAAGAATTGATCGAATTTACCCCGTTTGTATTTTTGGACTTGGTGCAATAGTTGACAACTGGGGGCGTAGGAAACTCCATTCTCGAAGCAGTCAACGAGACAGGGATTCCGGGGGCAATTTTGGTTGTTGGGGTGAAAGCGCTGCCAACTTTCCCTACTCACCGGGAGGGCGTGGAGAGGGAAGAGGTGCAAGTAGCGGTGGGGAATCAGGATTAGTTTATCGCAGGTTTCGGGAATCGAATTGAGTATTTCATCAATGTGAAGAATTTGGGCTAGATTTGCTAGTTTTTCCTGTAGACCATCTTTCCATTCATTAGATAACTTGTTTCTATAATTTCCATAACTTCCTAAATATTCATTTACCCAATCAATTAGTTTTTCTAAATCTTGCGGTGATGATTGCCAAAATTCGATTCCCCCTGCCGCCAATAAGGGGGGTTCTGAATTTCGCTCGGGTTCGCTGTGAGATAACTGTGTAACTTCTAATTGATTCTCTCCCATTTTCAAGGGGGATTCCGATCCCTCTTCCTCCACCATTAATAAGGGGGGCTGGGGGGGATCGTTCGCGATGAGGAAAGCACAAAAACTATCGCCCAAAATGTACCATTCTACAATGGCTGTTTTTTCATCGGCTAACTTCTGAATTTCACCAAATTTGAGAGGTGTATAGGGATATTTTGCAGCTAAATCTTGGCGCAGTTGGTTGATGAAGTCATAATTTTTTTCTTCAGCTTGTTTTAACCGTTGATTTTCTTGGGCAATTCTCAGTCTTAACTGTTGCAACTCTTGGCGCACTTGGGGGAGAATTTCTCCTTTGGGATACAAATCTTTCACTGACAGCAACTCGATTAAGTTTTGCCCCTTGGAACGTTCGGCAAATTCCACAGCTTCGGTGTAGCGTTGCAGTTTGATGCAAACTTCTACCATGCCCAGATAGAGTTGATTCCATTCTTCGGCTAATTTCTGTTTGGTTTCATCCCCAGATTGAATCTCATTCCGTAAAAATTCTACTGTTTCAATCGCTTGGGCATAGGTATCATAAGCGAGTTGCCATTGCTGGTTAGTTCGGTAAAGATTACCTAAATTAGATAAAGTCTCTGTATGTCGTTGTGGGAAAGCCTCGCGAGTTCTAATAGTTAAAGCATTGCGATAAAGTTCGATCGCAACTTCGATATTCTGAGCTTTCTCTCCCCTGATTCTGTAAATGTAGGCAATTGCCAGATTATTTTGCGTCGCCGCCCAATATTCGGGAAAGGCATCGCGGGTGCGGATGGTTAATGCAGCCGTGAAATATTCGATCGCAACTTCGATATTCTGAGCTTTCTCTCCCCTAATTCTGTCACAGTAGGCATTTGCCAGATTATTTTGCGTGCTAGCCCAATTTTCGGGAAAGGCATCGCGGGTGTAAACGGTTAATGCAGCAGTGTATGATGCGATCGCCAGTTCGATATTCTCTGCTTTCTCTCCCCTGATTCTGTCACTGTAGGCTGCTGCCAGATTATTTTGCGTCCTTGCCCAATTTTCGGGAAAGGCATCGCGGGTGTAGATGGTTAATGCAGCAGTGCAAGATGCGATCGCCAGTTCGATATTCTCTGCTTTCTCTCCCCTGATTCTGTAACTGTAGGCAATTGCCAGATTATTTTGCGTCGCCGCCCAATCTTGGGGAAAGGCATCGCGGGTGTAGACGGTTAATGCTGCAGTGTAAGATGCGATCGCACTTTCGATATTCTGAGCTTTCTCTCCCCTGATTCTGTAAGTGTAGGCAATTGCCAGATTATTTTGCGTCTGGGCCCATTTTTCGGGAAAGGCATCGCGGGTGAGGACGGTTAATGCTGCAGTGTAAGATGCGATCGCACTTTCGATATTCTGAGCTTTCTTTCCCCTGATTCTGTAAGTGTAGGCAATTGCCAGATTATTTTGCGTGCTAGCCCATTTTTCGGGAAAGGCATCGCGGGTAAAGACGGTTAATGCTGCAGTATAAGATGCGATCGCACTTTCTATATTCTGAGCTTTCTCTCCCCTGATTCTGTAAGTGTAGGCAATTGCCAGATTATTTTGCGTCTGGGTCCAATTTTCGCTTCCGGGTTCCCGATTATTTAAAACTATTTGATAACCAGTAATGGCAATTTCAATATTATTCGCTTTCTTCCCCAGCGGAAAGTCATTAATATGAATACTCAAGCTTCCAATGCGGTCTAGAATAAATTCAATTGCTTCGGGATGTTCTGCAATTAACTTCTGGACCACTTCCTGTAAAATCTTGGCAAAACGGTCATTGAGGAGATGTTGCCGCCCGGCCAGCATGGGGTAAATTACTTTAATATCGCTCTGGCTATCTTTTTCTGCTTGCAATAAGTCTAGGATAAACTTTGCATACTCTTGGGAATTTTCACCTTCAGAGTTATCGCTATCTCCCTCATCATTCATCCCCAAGAATTGCCCAAGCTGACTAGCCAAATTCCGTAAAAAATTAGCGGGATTTTCCTGTCCTTCATCTGCCAGGTTTTCTGCTACTACCTCGCAAACTTCCAGAAACCCCGAATCTACCAATTCTAAATTAGCCTGTAAAATCTGCTGTTTCTCACCGTTGGGGCCATTCAGAAGTGTCTCAATCAATTGCAGATAAGCTTGGGCGCGGGTTTCGTCCATTGTGGGGAGTTGTCAGTAACACCGATGTTTATTTTACCATGATTCGATGAGTGGCCAGAAACCGGGTTTTTTCGAGAATATTTGGTTACAGGCGAAGAGGTGGGAAAAAACCCGGTTTCTTCGATCGTGCGAGTAGCCAGAAACCTTGGTTAGCCCGATAGTCCGCCAGGGGTTGAAACCCCTGTCTCATAGCAAAAGTCCTCTTCAGAGGACTAAAGAGTTTTTCATTTTTATCTCGGATTTTCAGTCGGTTTCAACCGACTTTCGCTATTAGCCAGGGGTTGAAACCCCTGGCGGTTGTGGCAACACCACTAGAGTACAAGCAACATAGGAAAAAACCGGGTTTCTTCTAATTTTGCGCTAATTCCGGCGGCCGCCCCATCAAGCCTGTCATCAGCCGCAAGGCTAAAAACCTCACTGGCGGAATTGTCCGCAAACACCACAATCCAAAGCGGCGAAATGCTACAATTGGCAGCCAAGTATTGGAAAATAATCTGTCTAGAAAATCGGTAAATCCTAACACGATTAAATTCTCTTTTTTCCGCCAGTTGTGATACCGTTTCAATACTCGCAAATCGCCGATGTCTTCGCCTTTTTGGTGCGCTTGCTGCAAGATTTGGGCGATCGCCCCTGCGTCTCGAATGCCCATATTTAATCCCTGGCCGCCGACGGGATGGCAGCAGTGGGCCGCGTCGCCAATTAGTGCTAATCTGGGCAAAACGTAGCGATCGCTCTGCATTAACTGCACGGGAAACAAAAAGCGATCGCTCTCCAATTCCAAACGCCCTAAAAGCCCGCCCGTGCGCTGTTCCAACAAAGTCAAAAACTCTTTTTCATCCATTTGTTGCAAAGCTTTTGCTTCCGCGTGGGGTGCTGTCCAAACTACTTGACAGCGGTTCCCAGGTAATGGTAAGACTCCCATCGGGCCGCTCGGCCAAAAGCGCTCAAAAGCGATATCATTGTGCGGTTTTTCTGCTTTAATAGTGATAGCAACGCAGGATTGCCAGTATTTCCAGCCGCGGGTGCTGATGTTGGCTTCGGTGCGGATGCGCGATCGCGAACCGTCGGCGGCGACTAATAATTTGGTGCGAATTGTCCGAGTTTCGCCGTTTTGTTTGACTTCTATTTCGGCGCAATCGGTTAAATATTTTACCTCGACTACTTCCGCCGGACAAACCCAACTAAAATTCGGGTTTTTTGCCAAAGATTCTTGCAAAGCTGACAGCATGACTCGGTGCTCGCCAACGTAACCTAAAGCTGCTTTTGGTACGGGCAATTTGCCAGTATTTCCCAAATCCGGGCGGTGGAATTCGACGACACCGGGATAGTCGCCATCGCAGAGGCTAATTTGCTCGAAGGTGGTGATTTGCGGCAAGATTTGCTGCCACACGCCGATACCTTCTAAGATCATTCCTGATAGCAGGGTGATTGCATAGGCTTGTTTTTTGGCTGCGGCGGCTGCGGGGAGTTGGGTTTCAATTATTGCTATTTTTAAGCCGGAATCTTTTAAGGCGCTGGCTAAGGTCGCCCCGACTATGCCCCCTCCGACGATGGCTATGTCAAAGTCGAGTGTCGGTGTTTGCTTCGGGGCTGTGGTTGGAGAAAGTTGGTTTACAGGCATTTTCAAGGGATTTTGTCAAAGTTAATTGGATTGTTACTTTGTTATTGTAAAGAATTATTTCGATTTAGGGCGATCGAGCGACGGAGACGGGAGATGGGGAGATGGGGAGACGTTGAGAAATTTATGATTAATGACAACCATCAACGATCAAATGCCCACTATCAACTGCCAACTGCCAACTGTCAACTGTCTAATGACTGCTGACCATTTCCTTTGTGTTTTCTGCAGCGAGCCCTGATACTTTCTGCGAAATGGGAATTTCTATGACAAACTCTGCACCTTCGCCAGGGGCAGAAATACACTGCAATTTGCCTCGGTGCTTTTCAACTATAATCTGATAGCTGATTGAGAGTCCCAAGCCCGTGCCTTTGCCGACGGGTTTAGTAGTAAAAAATGGGTCGAACAACTTGCCAATAACTTCTTGATTGATTCCCATCCCGTTATCTGCAATGCGAATTGTTACTGTGTCTGAATTCGCACTGGTGCTAATCTGAATTCGGTTGTGGCGAGAATATATTTCTTGTGAATAATGAGTGCTGTTGTAGTCTTCGAGAGCGTCGATCGCATTTCCTAAAAGATTCATAAATACTTGATTGAGCTGACCTACATAGCACTCGACTTTTGGAAAATCGCCGTATTCTTTGATAATCTCAATAGCGGGACGAAGTACATTAGCTTTGATCCGGTGCTGCAAAATTAGCAAAGTGCTTTCGATTCCTTCATGAATGTCTACTCGCTTCATCTGCGATTCGTCAAGTCTGGAAAAGTTGCGTAAGGATACAACTAAGTCGCGGATGCGATCGGCTCCTACCTTCATTGATTCCAAAATCTTCGTAAAGTCTTCCATTAAGTAATCAACTTCAATATCTTCGGCTGCTTCTACAATTTCTGGGACGGGATTTGGGTATTTTTCCTGGTAAAGATGGAGCAAACCGAGCAAGTCTGTGGCGTATTGGCTGGCGTGGGTGATGTTGCCGTAAATGAAGTTAATGGGATTGTTAATTTCGTGGGCTACGCCGGCGACTAGCTGCCCGAGAGAAGAGATTTTTTCGGTTTGAATTAGTTGAGTTTGTGCTTGGTGCAACTCGTGGACAGCTTTTTCGAGTTCGGCTGCTTGCGATCGATACTGTCCCTCCGACTGCTTGAGTGCTTCCAAAACTTGGACTCGATCGCTAATGTCGGTGTGAGTTCCCACCCATTCGCGAATGCTGCCGTCTGCTGCCAAAAGAGGGACGCCCCGCACCCAGAAGTGTCTGTAGCTGCCGTCGGCGGCTCGCAAGCGGTGCTCGACTTCGTAGAGACTTTTTGTTTCTATTGCCCGCATCCAAGCTTGTATTGTGCGATCGCGGTCTTCTGGGTGTACTGCTTGTATCCAGTTGTCCTTCTCTTCAAAGCTGATGTCCGTATAAGCTATCCAATCAGGCTGAGGCCTGTCGAAGATTCCGTTAGCGTCTGTCATCCAAACCATCTGTGCGGTGGCCATTGCCAGCGATCGATATCTTTCCTCACTCAGACGCACCGATTCTTCGGCTTCTCGGCTGGCTGTCACGTCGCGCAAAATAGCTGTGAATATGATTTCGCCTGCCACATCGAGTTTGGAAATAGAAGCTTCGGCAGGAAATTGCGTACCGTCTCGGCGGCGGGCGAAAATTTCTTTGCGGTTGCCCATGTTTCGGGCTTGTTTAACGCCGCCGCCGAAATTACTGACGAGGTGGCTGTGAGGGGTGGCAAAAGCTTCGGGCAACAGCAGACTCAGGCATTGCCCGATCGCCTCAGCAGCAGTCCACCCAAAAATCCTTTCTGCCCCTTGGTTGAACAGGATAATTTTTTGGTCGGCATCGACGGAAATAATCGCGTCGTCGGCAATTTCTACAATTCCGGCGAAACGAGCTTGAGACAGTTGCAGCGCTTGTTCAGCTTGGAAGCGATCGCTGATGTCGCGGGCGATCGTCGAAATGTATGCGAGTTTGCCGCCCGGTGCGGAGTGGGAGATGATAACTTGGCTGACGGGAATTTCGAGTCCCGATGCTGACACAAAGGCTGTTTCTCCACTCCAAAAGCCCTCGGAAACTGCGGTGGCGATCCCTTGATTCAAAGTGCTGCGGGCTGACGCTGCCGTGAATTCTGCAACTTGTCGGTTGGATATATCTTCGTTTTCGTCTATACCCACCATTTTTCTACCTGCTTTGTTGATGTAAATGGGGCGTCCTTCGAGGTCGCAGATACCTACAAAATCCGGCGTTGCTTCCAGAATAGCTGCCAGATTGCTTTTGGCGATTTCGGCTTGTTTGCTCTCAGTAATATCCCGCGCGATGCTAACTATACCGCTGATATTTCCTAGCCCGTCCCGGTAAGCGCTTTTTGTAGAAATAAATGTCCGCAAATTGCCTTTAACTGGCAGTTCTTCTTCGATTGATTGCGTTTCTCCCGCTGTCATAATTGGGAGATCGGTTTTCCTAATGTTGGCCGCAATTTCCGGCGGAAATAACTCCCTGTCATCTCTGCCTACAATGTCGTCTACAGACTTGCCAATTATACTGGCTCCCGCAGCATTAAGCATTAGGTAACGGCCCTGCACATCTTTGACGAATAGGGCTGTCGGCGTACTGTTGATGACTGCCATCAACAGGTTATAGTTTTTTTGAAGCGCTTGCTTTGTTGTTTGAGAATCGAAAATTTGCTGCTGCAATTGCTCGTTAGTGATTTGCAGTTGGATAGTCCGTTTCTCAACTTGATTTTCTAAGTTTGATTTAGCTTTCCTCAGTCCCAGTTCCGCTCGATAGCGCTTCCGGTCGGCGGTGCACAGAGTTTTTGCATTCTGCCAAATCAGAACTGTAAAAATAATCACGTTCAATACGCTTAACAGCGATATCCCTACCTCCGGTGTGTAGGCTTGTAACCGCTCTCCGGATATGATGAAATAACCGACTAAAGGCGGGATAATGATTGCCCGTGGTAATAAGCGCCGCACCATGATACCGCCCGCGCGATCGCTCGTCATTACTGCTATCAATCCTCGCTCTGGACTGGCAAATAAAATGCCGAAGCTCAGCAACATAAATCCTGCGGAAGTGTGCAAAGCCATTCCTGTACTATTGCCAATTTGGTAAAATAAAGCTTTGTCGTAGAAATAGCCTATCAAACCCATATATGCAATTAAAAATGCAGAACAGCTTAAGATTTGAATCCGCAGATATTTAGGTCGACGTTCTAACAGCAGCAGTAGGGCTGTTCCCAGCAATAAAAAAGCACCCGCAGTATTCGGTGCCATGCGTCCGGGTGTTCCGGTGATTGTCAAGGTGTAACTTTCTTTAAATAGCAGTTGGTCGATGCCTAAGTCTAAATTAAAGCTATATTGAACCAGGGTTAATAGGCTAATTAATATAATTAAAAATGAAGGTACAAAAATTAAGTGTTTGTATTTCTTGTGAGACTTTCTTGCTCTTAATTTAGCGCGCCGGATCTGTTGGATGAATAGAGAAAAGCCACCCAAAATAAAGCAGACAGCAGTATTGGCTTTCATGGTAACGAGTCCGGGCAGAATGCTTTTTAACATTTGCAGATCGAATATCCAACCCAAAAGGACTGTACAGCCGATCGCCATTACTGCAATACTCGCTTTTTTGGAAAAAGACTGCACAGCAGCCATTCGGGTTGAGGGCGTTTGCAGTTGTTGTGCTCGTTCAAAAACTTCCAATTTCTCGCTCCCTCAAATTATTTGGATTTCTACGTATCTAAGGTAACAATAAACACTCTAGTGAGATTGTTGCCCGCTATACAAAGCTGCTTGAGATTTTCTCAAAGCTGCCTAAGCATAAAATATGAATTATATTATATAACTTTAGAGATATAGTCAAATGAAGGTTGAAGGCTCTTATGTAGAAGGCATACAACAGAATTCAATATTTTTTATTGGTGGAAAATTTTTAAAAAAATTCCTTGTTCCTTGTTCCCTGTCCCTTGGATCTTGGGAATTGACCGCCGATTCATCGGCAAGACAGAGTGTTTTTACTCAGTACATCGAGGAATAATGGTAGCGGATGAATCACTCTGCAACAAGATCACTCACATTGCAAATCGGCTGTTGTGGCTGTGGGAAATGCGATCTGCAGAACATATAAGACTCGGCGGTTGAAACCGCTACTACAAAAACAAAGTCCCAGCAGAGAGGGACTAAAGAGGGGATATTAAAGTCGGATTTGGTAACTGTCAACTGTTAACAGTCAACAGTCAACAGACTCCCAACTTTTGAAGTGCTTCCAAAGCTTCGGTTGCTGACGGGTAACGCTGGGGGAAAGCGTACAGAACCATCTGGTCTAAAACGCGAGCCAACTCCGGAGTGACAATTGCATTTTTCTGCCAGATGAGATTGCCTAAATTATCAACTCTGAGTTGTTTCGGGCGCATCCCTGTCAAGGCTTGAATCCCGATGATCCCGACAGCATAGATGTCGCTGCAAAATTTCGGCGAGCCGATGGCTTGTTCGGGGGGAATGTAGTCTTGCTGAGTACCGCCGCGCGATTTTGTTTGACCGATGCTGTTTTGCGAGGTGTTGATTTCTTTAACTGCCCCAAAGTCAATTAATACAATCTTGCCATCTGATGTCCGCCTGATTAAGTTTTGAGGGTGAACGTCGCGGTGAATTACATTTTGTTTGTGAACAAAAACAAGCACTTCTAAGATATCTTTCAACAAAGCGATAACCTGATGTTCTTCCCAGGGTTGACCTTCGATTAGTTCTTGATACAAAGGTTGCCCTTCGATGAATTGAGAGACTAAATAAAAATATCCATCTTCTTCAAAGCGAGCTAACAATTCTGGTATCCGATCGTGTTGGCCCAATCGATATAAAACCCGCGTTTCTCGATCGAATAGGTGGCAGGTTTTCTCAGACTGGCTTTTCAGCCGCTTGACGAGGCACAAAGGTCGATCGGGCAAATTTTCATCTTCAGCCAGATAGGTATCGCTGTACTCCGTATTCACCAAATGTTCTCTAATTCGGTAACGCATCCGCAGCAGCTTTTGCAACATGGGATCGACAGAATTAGCTGGTTGTGTACCTTTTTGTACAGATCTCATGATGCAGTCCCAAAGATTTGCTCCGACGACTCTTTCTTCTTGTCCAATAATTTCTGCTTGCTTCAGTACCTTGGTGAGGTCTTTCCACAAGTTGTAGCCGACATACCGCCCCAGGTAGCCCACTGTGTACCCGCGGGCGATCTGATCGTTTTGCTGAATTTCTTGATAGGTCAAACCCCCTACAACGCCTCGAATTATCGACTGTTGCAACCGACTTAGGCGTTTTTCTGTTTGTTCGTATACCAAATTGTCCAAAAACAATATTGCTTCTTCTACTGTCATAGTTTCATGTGTTAAGTTACTTGTACAAGCTCTGCACATCTTTTTTTATAAAATAGCAACTTGCCAGGAATCAGCTACAGCTTTCCATTCACCAATTACCCAGTACCCATTGCGTTGCGATCGGGCAACTGAAAACTGCTGTATTTAGCTTATACATGATTTAACTTTACTTTAATAGCTTGTCTACTTATTGAAATATAATTTTACAAATATGACTTTTATGACTTGAAGTTCTGAATTTTATGAATTGACATTATAAGGAGTTTGGAGTATTATCCGAATTAAGGTTTTAAGTGAAGTAAATCTATGATGCTTTTAAAAGCATAACCGTTATAATCGCCCGGCTTAAGGGGTGACAATACATCAGAAAGCGTTACTGGGTCGATCGCCAATCCAACGCCATGAATTCCAACGCTATCTGAGGCTTGGTGGAAGATATAACGCCGGCTCAACTTCCAAGCCGCAGGATATCAGTTCTGGAATTTTCATCATTTTTCATAGGTTTGTAGTGAGGGCGCAGAGTCTTCTTCAATGTAGATTAAGGACTGAAGCCATTACTACAAACAACGTCACATTTCGGAAAAATGACAATTTTTTTAACTTATGTTAGGTATCTACACGAATCCTACCGATCGCCCTTTTTTCATTCAACAGCCAAAGGATCTCGCCACATCAGCATTTCCGGTTAACAACGACTTGCTCAACCGAGCGATCGATCCATTCAATGTTTCTAGTTATAGTGCTGCATCTAGCTTTCCTAAGCTCCCAACATTCAGCACAGACCAACAGACACAAACTACGGATTTTATTGTAGCGGGTGCCAGCGCTGGCTTTAGTTACTCTGTGAGCGATGCTCAACTCAAACCGCAGTCACAGTCAGCGAGCCCAAACACAGATCCCCTAACGGGAACGATATCTGCCTCTCAGTTTAATTTCTCTGATTCAGATAACTCTCTTTTTACAGCTCGTAATGTTGTTGGCGTTCAGAACGGTAACATCAGCTTAACGGAGTTTGTGGGGCCAGGGGATATCAACGATTTCTACCGATTCGATATCAACACTAATAGCAATTTTAGCCTGCGTCTCGACGGTTTGACGGCGGATGCTGATGTAGACCTAATTCAAGATAGAAACCGCAACGGTGTAGTTGATTCTGGCGAAAGTATTGGCTACTCTCTTGAGAGTGGCACCGCCCCCGATGCGATTAATTTATCCAATTTGGCTCCAGGGACATACTATGTCCAAGTCTATAGCTTCCTAGGCGACTTTACCAATTACAACCTGACTCTTTCTGCAACACCTGTTCCTGTCTTGCCCGATATTCCTACACCTAACGGTGTTTTTAATCGCAATTACGGCTACGGTTTAGTGAATGCAAATGCAGCAGTTACCCGCACCCTGAACCGCTCAAATCTATTCCCTGATGTTCCTAATTTGAGCGATAATAATTGGGGGGTAGACACTATAAATGCGCCCGATGTTTGGGAGCAGAACATTACAGGAAATGGGATTGTTGTAGCTGTAATCGATACTGGTGTTGACTACAACCATAGCGACTTGGATAGTAATATTTGGGATAACGCTGATGAAATTGCGGAAAATGGCATCGATGACGATCGCAACGGATTTATTGATGATACAGCACTTTGCTTAACGATTAGGTACAATATTAGAGGTGGTAAGAAAGAGAACAATGAAACCCTACTCCCTAGA